>CALLAD010000032.1 GCA_938002625.1 uncultured Aquificaceae bacterium | reverse complement strand
CATGAGGGCAAGAACAACCCTTTCATCCTTTAGCATACCCTCCGCTATTAGGATTGCTTCCGATAAGCCTGTGCTTTCTGTGACTTGCTTTATTCTATCTTTGTAGCTTTTTGTGTCTTTAAAGTTCAAGGGGTCGGTGGGCTTTATTTCTTCAAAGAGCACCTTGTAATTTTCCAGCAAAGATTCTAACCTCTCCTTTGCTGGCATGTTAAAGTGATGTTGACATTTGGGGCAGACGTTAAGATTAGTCTTTAATTCTGGTATATAAATAAGAGACTTACAATTATCGCATTTTGTCCAAAGAACTTCCTTTTTCTCTTTTTTCCAAAATCTATCAAGAAATCCCATTTATGGTATTTTACCATTTTTGTTAAAATACTACTATGAGCCTTAGAATCTATAATACTCTAAGCGGTAAGGTTGAAGAATTTGTTCCAATAAACCCGCCCAATGTACTTATATACACTTGTGGTGTAACTGTTTACGATGATTCCCACGTGGGTCATGGAAGAAGCCTTATAGTTTTTGATGTATTGAGGAGATTTCTTGAACATATGGGATATAGGGTAAAGTTTATAAGGAATTTTACCGATATAGATGACAAGATAATAAACAGGGCAAGGGAAGAGTGTACAGATTTTATGACAATTGCCAACCGATATGTAGCAAGCTACTACATAGACATGGAAAACATTAGGGTAAAACCTGCCGACGTAGAGCCAAGGGTTACGGAACATATAAAGGAAATAATAGAAGTTATAAAAGGGCTTGTAAATAAGGGCTATGCCTACGAGTCGGGCGGAGATGTTTACTTTTCCGTATCCTCCTTTCCAGAGTATGGAAAGCTTTCCAAGAGAAACATAGAAGAGCTTGAGGCGGGTGCAAGGATTGAGCCTTCGGAGAAGAAGAGAAATCCCCTTGACTTTGCCCTTTGGAAGGCTGCCAAGGCTGGAGAGCCCGCGTGGGATTCTCCTTGGGGACCAGGAAGGCCAGGTTGGCATACGGAATGCGTGGCAATGATATTTAAGCATCTTGGAGAAACCATAGACATACATGGTGGTGGGCTTGATCTTGTCTTCCCCCATCACGAAAACGAAATAGCGCAAGCGGAAGCCCTGACGGGTAAGCCTTTTGCAAGGTACTGGGTTCATAATGGTCTTGTCACCGTTGGCGGTCAAAAAATGTCCAAATCCCTCGGCAATTATATAACCTTAAAGGAAATATATTCCAAATACCATCCCGATATTCTTAGGCTATTGGTACTTTTTACTCACTATAGAAGCCCCCTTGACTTTTCGTGGGAAAAGATGGAAGAAACCAAGAGGGCTTATGAAAGGCTTTTGAACTCTTTGGAGGATTTTGAACTTTTAAAGAAGCTACCCACCTACGAAGAAAAAGGGACTCATCCGCTTTTTAACAAAGTAAAGGAAGCAGAAGAGGAATTTTTCCATGCTTTGAGCGAAGACTTTAATACTCCACAAGCCTTAGCCATAGTTTACAATCTTGTAAGTGAGCTAAACAAGGTAAAAAACAAAGCCTTCTCAGAAAACAGAATATCACAACAAGAGCTAAAGGCCTATGAATTTGCCGTTGAATCTCTTGTGAAAAACTTAAAGGGTGTTTTTGGACTTTTAGAGGACTTTAGGCCCCAGTGTGAGGTTAGAAAGGTAGTACAGAAGGAGCTATCCGCTGGAGAGATCCTTGATAATAGGCTGATAGAGCTTTTAATAGAGGTTCGCAACATGGCAAGGCAGGAAAAGGTATATAAAATAGCCGATCAAATAAGGGATAGATTAAAAGAGCTTGGCATAATCCTTGAAGATACGCCAGCGGGGACAAAATGGAAAAAGCAATGAGCCTTATACTGGACGGAAAAGCTCTCTCCGAGAAAATAAGGGAAGAGATAAGACAAGAAATAGAAGGATATCTGTCTAAGGGCTTTAGACCACCTACCTTAGCAGTAATATTGGTGGGAGATGATCCAGCAAGCCAAGTTTACGTAGCAAACAAAGAAAAGGCATGCCATAAGGTAGGAATAAGGTCCCTATCCTATCGCTTGCCGCAAAATACTACAACCCAAGAACTTCTTGAACTAATAGCTCAACTAAACGCAGACGAGGAAGTAGATGGCATACTTGTACAATTACCCCTACCGTCCCATATAAACCAGCAGGAGGTTATCCTTTCTATAAGCCCCAAAAAAGATGTGGATGGATTTCATCCAGAGAATATGGGAAGATTGGTGGCACGTATGGAGGATGGCTTTATACCCTGCACACCCCTTGGTATAGACCTTTTGCTAAATCACTACGGCATAGAGCTTAAGGGAAAAGATGTAGTTATAGTGGGAGCTGGTTTTATAGTGGGAAGGCCACTGAGCCTTTTGATGCTTTGGAGGGATGCCACGGTAAGCGTCTGTCATATATACACTAAGGACATAAGCGAATACACTAAGAGGGCAGATATTCTTATATCCGCAACAGGAGTGCCAAAGCTCATAAAATCCCATATGGTTAAGGAAGGAGCAGTAGTTGTGGATGTAGGCATATCAAAAGTTAATGGTAAAATCCTTGGTGATGTGGACTTTGAAGAAGTCAAGGAAAAGGCTTATGCCATCACACCCGTACCAGGGGGAGTGGGACCAATGACGGTGACGGCTTTATTGCTAAATACTTTAAAGGCTTATAAAAAAAGGATTAAAGCTTAATCAAGGAGTATTTCTTTTAAAATTTCCAAAGCCTCATCCACGTGCTTTTCCTCTATTATTAAAGGTGGTACAAATCTAAGAACGCTTTGCGCTGTGCAGTTTATTATTAATCCCCTTTCAAGGGCTTTTAAGACTATTTGGGAACAATCCCTTCCTATGTCAAGCCCAAGCATTAAGCCCCTTCCCCTTACTTCGCCTATGTTTAAGGCCTTTAACCTTTCCTTGAAATAATTACCTACCCTTTCCACATGATCTAAAAGCCCTTTTACTTTTTTTACCACCACCATGGCCGATGAGCAAGCCAAGGGATTTCCCCCAAAGGTGGATCCATGAGAGCCAGGATTAAAGGCTTTTGCTACCTCTTCCCTTGCCAATAAGGCACCAATTGGGAAACCACCGCCCAAGCCTTTTGCCAAAGTTATAATATCTGGCCTTATTTTGTAGTGTTCATAGGCGTAAAACTTACCAGTTCTTCCTATCCCAGTTTGTACTTCGTCTATTACAAGAAGAAGCCCTTCCCTTTGGCAAAGTTCTTGTACTTTATGCAAAAACTCTTCCGTGGCTTCCCTTATTCCCCCCTCTCCTTGTATGACTTCAAGCATTATAGCTCCAGTATCTTTTTTTATGGCTTTTAAAAGAGATTGGAAATTGTTAAGCTCTACATAATCAAAACCTTCAAGCAAGGGCTCAAAACCCTTCTGTATTTTCTCTTGGGCGGTAGCAGACATAGACCCAAAGGTCCTCCCATGAAAGGAATTGTAAAAGGTTATAATTCTGTATCTCCTTTCTCCCCTTTCGTGAAAATACTTTCTTACCAGCTTTATAGCTCCTTCGTTTGCCTCTGTACCACTATTGCAGAAGAAAACTCTTCCAGAGGTCCAAAAATTTTTTACAAGCTCCCTTGCTAATTCTTCTTGCCATGGATTTTCAAAGAGATTGGATATATGAATAAGATTTTTTGCTTGTTCACATAGGGCTTTTGTAAGCTCTGGATCTCCATAACCAAGGGCGTTTACGGCAACCCCTGCCACCATATCAAGATATCTTTTTCCCTTATCATCGTAAAGGTAAACTCCTTCACCCTTTGTAAACCTTACAGGTAGCCTTCTGTAGGTATCCATAAGATGCATGCTAATAGTTTAATCTAATTGGGCTGTAATATAATTTTCTTAAGATGAAATACAAGGAACCTATAAAAGGCCTTGAGCTTGAGTTTAAGATTTTACCAGCGGAGAAAATAACCATCCCTTCTATTCAACGTGAGCTTTCTGATATGCATATAAAGAGGCTTATGGAGTCTATGGAAAAGATTGGCTTTGTGGAACCTTTAACGGTAATCCCTTCAGGGGATGATTCCTATGAGGTTATAAATGGACAACACAGATATATTGCTGGGCGTCAGCTTGGCATGCAAGAATTTCCAGTTATAGTGTTACCCTCTTTTGCAAAGGACTACATAATAGCCTTGAACATAGAGAAAGTGCCTTCTTTGAAAGACAAAGCCCATCAAGCTTATGAGATATTTTTCTCCTACCTTCAAAAGTCACCCCAATTGGAGGAGTATAGGCTGGAAAAATTTATAGAATCTGCCTATCTCATTACCATAGGCTTTATAGTGGATAGAATTAAAGACAATAGATTTCCAGGTTATGCCTTTGAAAAGGTGCTTAAAAGGGTAGATTTCTTTTTAGATATGCCCCTTGAAGAAGCAGAAAAGGAAAGAGAAAAGAGGGCTGAAATTCTTATGGAAGCTAAGGAAGTGTTAAATAGACGCTATGAAGAACTTGGTCTAAGGAATGCCTTACAAAAGGAAGCTATTGTCTCAAAAGCTTTTCAAAAGGAATATGGTAGATATGTAAGAACCATAACCGATGATTTTTATACGGTCTTTGAAAGATTGATAAAAGCTATTGAAAAAGTAAACCTTGAGGATGTGGAGCTGGAGGAGTTTTAGAAGATAGGAATATATCTCCTACAGAACTTCCAAATTTTTAGCTTTCAAGTATTCTAAATACCTATCAAATCTAAAGCCTCTTTTTAATAAGGTTAGTATTTTTCTGTAATCTACAAAAAAGTCAAAGCTTAGGGATTTAAATATAAGCTTCCACCCAGTGGGCAAATCCCCAAATCGCATGTTCATATCCGCCACATGAAATACAAAACTTTTCTTATACTTTTCTGGCACTTTATCTATGTATTCTTCATAAACTTTCATAGTGTCAAAGAGCATAGCTATATTTTTGCTAATCCTTTTACCGTGTTCCCTTATTTTTACCTTATTATTATCAAGGATCTTTATCTTCAAGCCAGACATATAGCTTCTTATGTATATTTCCCAGTCTTCCCTTCTCTTAAGATCCTCCCTATAACCAAGGAAAGCATCTTTCCTAAAAGCACTTGCGGAAGGATAGCCAATATATCCAGAAAAGATAAGTTCTTCGGCATTGCTTGGTATTTTCTTTTTTGATACTCTGATGATATTTGAATCTTCATTTATAAAGGTTCTTGGTGGAGAATAGACAATGGAATATTCCTTTAGATATCTCAGGGAGCTTTCCACATAATCTGCTTCCCATTCATCATCGTAATCTAAGAAAAAAATATACTCTCCTTGACTAAGCTTAACGCCCATATTCCTGCTGTAGGAAGGTCCCCTGTTTTCCTTGTTTCTATGATAAAAAATTTTTTTATTTATCCATTCTCCAAATTCCCTTAGCACTTTCCCTTTGCTATCATCGGGCGAGCAATCATCAATCACTATTATTTCCAGATCCTTTATGCTTTGATTTAGGGCAGAGGCTATGGCCCTGTTTATAAACCTTTCGCCCTTATATACGGTAATAATTACGCTTATCATGATACTGGAATATACCTCCTAACA
>CALLAD010000031.1 GCA_938002625.1 uncultured Aquificaceae bacterium | reverse complement strand
TGGATTTTTTGAAGTGGTCTTTTGATCTATGGCTATGGCTGGAGAAAGCCCCTCTATCATATCCACATCTGGCTTTTCCATTACTCCCAAAAACTGCCTTGCATAAGAGGAAAGGGATTCTACATACCTTCTTTGACCTTCAGCATATATGGTATCAAAGGCAAGGGAAGACTTGCCAGACCCAGATGGCCCAGTTATAACCACGAGCTTGTTTTTGGGAATATCAAGGTCTATGTTCTTAAGGTTATGTTGCCTGGCACCCCTTATTATGATCTTATCGTACATGCTCAAATAGTATAAAATATATCATTTAATGCCCAAGTATACAGACATAAAAAAAATACTCATTATAGGATCTGGTCCAATAGTTATAGGTCAAGCTGCTGAGTTTGATTATTCTGGAACACAAGCATGCAAGGCTTTAATTCAAGAAGGTTTTGAAGTGGTCTTGGTAAACTCCAACCCAGCTACTATAATGACGGATCCCCAATTTGCCCATAGAACCTACATAGAACCCCTTGTTGCCGATGTGATAGAGGAGATAATAAAAAAGGAAAGGCCTGATGCTTTACTTCCTACCCTTGGCGGTCAAACTGCTTTAAACTTAGCGGTAGAGCTGTACGAAAAGGGAATACTTGAAAAGTACAAGGTAAGGCTTATAGGAGCTAATTACCAAGCCATAAAGAAAGGAGAAGACAGGGATTTATTTAGAAAATCCATGGAGAGGATAGGATTAAAGGTGCCACCAAGCATAGTTGTTTCCTCTGTTCAAGAAGCCCTTGAAAGAATAAAGGAGGTTGGCTTTCCAGCCATACTAAGACCAGCTTTTACCCTTGGTGGCACTGGTGGCTCCATAGCCTACAACATGGAAGAGTTTAAGGAAAAGATAGAAATAGCCCTAAAAACTTCTCCAATAAACCAAGTTTTGATAGATAAATCCCTTATAGGATGGAAGGAGTTTGAATTTGAGGTTATAAGAGATTCAAAAGACAATGTGATCATAGTTTGTAGTATTGAAAATTTTGACCCTATGGGAGTACACACGGGCGATTCCATAACGGTGGCACCAGCCCAGACCCTTACCGATAAGGAATATCAGATTCTAAGGGATGCATGCATAGAAATTATGAGGGAAATAGGAGTGGATACGGGAGGCTCTAACATTCAGTTTGCGGTAAACCCAGAGAATGGTGATTTTTATGTTATAGAGATGAACCCAAGGGTTTCAAGGTCTTCTGCCTTGGCTTCTAAGGCCACTGGTTTTCCCATTGCCAAGGTAGCCGCAAAGCTCGCCGTTGGATACACCCTTGATGAGCTTAAAAACGACATAACAAAGTACACGCCTGCGTCCTTTGAACCATCCATAGATTACGTGGTTGTAAAAATACCTCGCTTTGATTTTGTAAAGTTTCCAAAAACAGACAGAACTCTTGGAACCATGATGAAGTCGGTGGGAGAGGTTATGGCAATAGGGAGGACCTTTAAAGAAGCCCTTGGAAAAGCCATAAGGAGCCTTGAGCAAGATGTTTATGGTCTTGCCTTTCCAGACTATTCTTCTATTGATGAGGAGGATTTAAAAAGGTATATAAGAACTCCCAATCCCAATAGGCTCTGGTATATAGCTTCCGCCTTTAGAAGGGGCTATAAGGTGGAGGAGGTATACGAGCTTAGTAAAATAGATCCATGGTTTTTGGAAAACATGCGGCAAATAGTAGCCTTTGAAAGAACACTAAAGGAAGAAGAACTAACACCAGAAAATCTAAGGCTCGCAAAGGAAATGGGATATTCGGACGTGGAAATAGCTAAGCTAAAGGGTCTTAAAGAGGATCAGGTAAGGGAGCTTAGGTACAAATATGGCATACTTCCAGCCTTTAAGGGCGTGGACACATGCGCTGGAGAGTTTGTTGCCTATACCCCCTATTACTATTCAAGCTATGAAAGACCCTACTATACGATAGATGGACAAGAAATATTGGATGAAGATTAAACTCTAAGCCTCCAGCACGGCACCCTTAGAGGCAGAGGTTACAAGCTTGGCGTACCTTCTTAGCCATGGGCTCTTTATTTCCTTTTCAATTGGTTTAAACTCCGCCATTCTCCTTTGGAACTCTTCCTCTGGTATTAAAAGCTCAATCCTTCTGTTGGGTATGTCTATTAGTATCTCATCCCCTTTTTGGACTATTCCTATTGGGCCACCCATTGCAGCCTCTGGAGATATATGGCCAACGCAGGCACCCCGTGTACCACCAGAAAACCTTCCATCGGTTATAAGAGCCACCTTATCACCAAGCCCCAATCCCATTATTGCAGAGGTAGGAGAGAGCATCTCCCTCATTCCTGGACCGCCCTTTGGCCCTTCGTACCTTATAACCACCACGTGGCCGGGTTTTACCTTTCCGCCCATTATACCCTCTATCGCTTCTTCCTCCGAGTTAAAACATATGGCCTTACCCCTAAATACAAGCATTTTTTCATCTACACCAGCCGTTTTTACCACAGCACCCTCTGGAGCAAGATTACCAAAGAGTATGGCTATACCACCTTCCTTTGAATAGGGATTATCTACACTTCTTATAACCTCACCATCGGCAGGAGGAGCCTCTTCTGCTATTTCTCTAAGGGTTTTCAAGCTTACCGTAAGCTTTTCTGGATGTGGTAAATATCCTCCTCTTATAAGCTCTTTTATGATTGCAGGTATTCCGCCAACATTGTCCAAGTCTTGGATATGGTAGTTAGAGGATGGGGATATTTTGCATATGTTGGGTGTTCTTCTGGAAATTTCGTTTATTCTTGCAAGGTCATAATCTACGCCAGCCTCTCTTGCTATTGCCAGAAGGTGCAGTATGGTATTGGAAGAACCCCCCATGGCTATGTCTACAGCAAAAGCATTATCAAAGGCCTCTATGGTAAGAATATCCCTTGGCCTCATGTTCTTCCTCAAGAGCTCCATTATCTGCCTTGCCGCCTGTCTTGCAAGTACTTCCCTTCTTGGGTCTACGGCTGGTATGGTGCCATTACCAGGCAAGGCAAGACCAAGTACTTCTGTTAAACAGTTCATAGAGTTAGCAGTAAAAAGGCCAGAACAACTACCACATGTAGGGCATGCATGCTCCTCTATAACCTTCAATTCCCTTTCTCCTATCTCACCAGCCTTTAGCTTACCTATGCCTTCAAAGACGCTTATAAGATCTACCCTTTTACCGTTAACCTCTCCAGCAAGCATAGGACCACCGCTTATGAATATGGTGGGAATATTAAGCCTTGCCGCAGCCATAAGCATGCCTGGCACTATCTTGTCGCAGTTGGGTATACAAATAAGGGCATCCAATTGATGAGCCTCTACCACCGTTTCTATGGAATCCGCTATAAGCTCCCTTGAAGGAAGGGAATAATGCATTCCGTAATGTCCCATAGCTATACCATCATCCACGCCTATTACGTTAAACTCTATTGGTACTCCACCAGCCTTGCGCACCTCATCCTTTATGGGCTCAACAAATTCCCTAAGGTGTACATGCCCTGGGATTATATCTATGTATGAATTGGCAATGCCTATAAAGGGTTTATCAAAATCCTCGTCGGAAAGCCCACATGCCCTCAAAAGAGCCCTATGGGGAGCCCTTTCTATGCCCTTTCTAATTTTTTCACTCCTATACATACTAAGCCTCCTTTAGAAAATATAGGCCAAAATGCCCGTCACTACTAAGTTAACTATGGAGATGGGAAGCATTATCTTCCAACCTATCTCCGTTATATCTCTTGCCTGAAATCTTGGTAATGTCCAGTGGAGCCAAAGGACAAAGAAAACAAGACCAAACATCTTTACAAGGAACCAAATATATGGAGAAAGGGGACCAAATAGGGCTGGTCCAGACCATCCACCCAAGAATAGAACCACGGCAATGGCAGAAAGTGCCATCACGTTTAAATACCACTCTGCAAGGGGAAAAACTCCAAACCTCATACCGCCGTATTCCACGTTATAGCCCGTAACAAGCTCTGCCTCCGCCTCTTGTATATCAAAGGGAACCCTTCCAGACTCTGCAAGCATGCAGAAGAGATATAGGATAAAAGCAACTGGCTGGTAAACTATAAACCAAACACCCCTTTCTATCTGGGCTTGAACTATGCCCGTAGTGCTCATCGTACCAGCCAAAAGAATAACACCAAGCACAGAAAAACCAAGAACTACTTCGTAGGATATTACCACCGCAGCCTTTCTCAAAGATCCTATAAAGGCATACTTGGAATTGGAAGCCCAGCCAGAGAATATGGTGCCATAAACTATCAAGGAACCAAAGGCAAAAACTAAAAGCAAGGCTATGTTTACATCGGATATTATGGGCTTTATCTCATAGCCAAAAAGGGTAAAGCTTGGACCAAAGGGTATTACGGAAAAGAGGAGCAATGCTGGAGCCACCGCCATAACCACCGCCAAGTAGTACACGGGCTTATCGGCATTCTGGGGTATTATTGACTCCTTGGTTAACAGCTTTATACCATCCGCCAAGGGTTGCAACAAGCCAAAAGGACCAACAAGCTTAGGTCCCATACGTGCCTGAATATGCCCAGCCAACTTTCTTTCAAACCAAGTAAGGTAAGCCCCTATACCCAAGAAAACACCAAGAACAACAAGGATTTTTATAAAGGTTATAAGCAAAGAAATCCAAAGCTCCATCCTTAGCCCCCTTATCGGTCTGTTTCTCCCACCACTGGGTCAATACTACCCAGAAGGGCTATAGCATCGGCAATGGTGCCATCCTGTATAAGCTTGGGAAAGATGGAAAGGTTATACAAAGCTCCAGACCTTATCCTAAGCCTGTAGGGTTTTGAACCACCCATTGAGTATATGTAAAAACCAAGCTCACCCCTTGGATTTTCACCACTTGAATAAACCTCTCCAGCTTGTGCCGATGCTCCATGAACCACTATGCGGAAGTTTTTAACCATGCTTTCAAGGCTCATAAAGACATCTTCCTTTGGTGCCATAACGGCAGGATGGTCTGTGTTTACATAGGGTGCAGACTTGGGAAGCTTTTCCAACTTAGCCACGCATTGTTCTATAATTCTGAGACTTTGAACCATTTCCTCCATTCGCACAAGGTATCTATCATAAACATCCCCCACCTCACCAACAGGTATATCAAACTCCACTTCATCGTAAGCGGCATAGGGCTCTAATTTTCTTATGTCATAGGCAACCCCAGAGCCCCTGGCCACTGGACCACTAAGCCCATAGTTAAACACATCCTCCTTTGTTATTACGCCTATATCCTTTGTTCTTCTTAGCCATATACGATTCCTTGTAAGTAAGTTATGATACTCCTTTAACCTATTGGGAAAATCCTTTAAGAAAGCCTTTACAACGTCAAGAGTACCTTCTGCCAAATCGTAATGAACTCCACCAATTCTAAGAAAGGCAGAGGTAAGCCTAAAGCCAGCATTTCCTTCTATGATATCCATTATTTTTTCCCTTTCTCTAAAGGCATAAAGAAATACGGTTAAAGCTCCCAGGTCCAAAGCTCCAGTACCAAGCCAGAGAAGGTGGGAGTTTATCCTCTGAAGCTCTGCAAACATAGTCCTTATATACTTGGCCTTTTCTGGCACTTCTACTTCAAGGAGTTTCTCTACGGCGGTTACGTAGGAAAGCTCATTGCATATGGCCGATATGTAATCCATTCTATCCGTATAGGGCAAAAACTGGAAGTAGTAGAGATTCTCCGCTATCTTTTCCATGCCCCTATGTAGCTGCCCAAGTAT
>CALLAD010000030.1 GCA_938002625.1 uncultured Aquificaceae bacterium | reverse complement strand
GGGTTCATGCTTGCCATTCTACCAGTTATCGCTCCAATCTGTTTAAACTCTGGATATACTCTATTGTCCTTTGAGGCATTTTTGATTTCTTGAAGTTTTTCAATGTTTTTTTTCATTGCTCTTATTTCCAGTATTTCCCCTACCACGGGATGAGAAGCATATTCTGAAAGAGCCTTATCATCGGTGGATATATTTCCCTTTTCCGTCCTTGGAAGGTCTAAGCCATACTTTTTTACCAGTACTTCACCTATTTGTTTGGGAGACATGGGATCTATTCTGTACTTTATGGAAAAATCCATTACTTTCTTCTGAAGCTTTTTTTCCTCTTCCCTTAGCCTTTTTTCCAACTCCTCTCTATCTACTGGTATACCCCTTAGTTCAAGCTTTGCAACCTCTTGAACAAAGGCCATTTCTATTATAGCCACTGGATTTTTAAGACCAAAGACCTTTGAAGTTCTTGTTTTTAGAAGAATTTCTTCAATATGTGGCGTTTGATTGAGTTTTTCAAGAAATAAGTAAAAAAGATCCCTTACAATCTTAACATCCAAGGCGGCATATTCAAGCTGATCCTTTCCAAGAAAAGGTTGACCCCAATTGGAAGCTTGTAGGCTCTTATCCAAAACTTGTCCAAGATAATGCATGGCAACCTTCTGAAGGGAATGCTTGTCCGTGTTACCGAGGAGCTGGCTCGCTATCATTGTATCAAAAACCGCATAGGGTTCTATTTTGTATTTATAAAGGTATTTAAGGTCAAACTTGAGATTATGCCCTACTATACCTTTATTGGATAGAAGATTTTTTACGAATAAAAGGCCTTCTTCTCCTAAGTCAAAGAGGTCAAGGAGGAATATATCCTCTTTACCGCCTAATTGTACAAGCCTTATTCTATCTCCGGAAACCTCCGTATCAATAAAAACATAAGGCTCATCCTTTAGGTGTTCGTAGACTCTACCAAGCTTCTCCTTTGAAGTTATATAGCTAAACTTCACCATACTCTTTTAATCTAACTTCTTGTAAATCTACCCACATGGCTACTTCATCACAAGAAGGAAATTTTACGCAGTGTATACATTCACCCAATACCTTATGGGGCAGCTTTGATTTTTCAACTTCTTCAAAGCTAAACTTGCTAAAAAATTCTTGAGCATAAGTAAGTACAAAAACCCTCTTAACGCCAAGCTCCTTGGCCTCCCTTAGGCAAGCCTCTACCAAAAGGGTACCTATACCCCTTCCCCTATAATCCTTTTTTACGGCAAGGCTTTTTATTTCTGCCAAATCTTCCCAAACTATATGAAGACTTGCACACCCTATTATCTCTCCCTCTTCCTCGCATACCCAAAATTCCCTTATGCTCTCATAAAGGGAGTTAAGACTTCTTGGGAGTAATATACCATCTTTTGCATACTGGTTTATAAGCTCGTATATTTGGGGCACATCCTTTAGTTTAGCCTTTCTTACAAGCATTGATTTTAAAATATATTCAATCCTCCCAATATTCAGCCCCACACCCTTCCTTTTCCCAAACCACTACCTTTAAAAGAGTTGGGTATTTCTCCTTTACCTTTTCATAAATCCATTTTGCCATATTTTCCGCGCTCGGAGAAAAGTCCACTATATCATTAAGTAATGTATAGTCAGGTAGTAAATCCTTAAGAAAGTTATCCAGCTCTATAAAATCAAACCCCATTCCACCAGCATCCAATTGGTGAGCCTTTATGTGAATTTCCACAGTCCATGTATGCCCATGTATAGGCTCGGGAGACCCATGATAGTCGGTTAAAAAATGTGCCCAATTGAATTGCTTTTTAACTATTACATTCCAAGGCATGCTAATATTAAAACATACTTACTATGAGCTTTTAAATTCAATCACCTATATCCTCACCCCTAAGCAACCTCTGGGCATAATTAACGCAAGCAAGAACCATAAACCAAAGGGCATGGTTATTGGTATCCTCAAATTCCTCCTTTACCCAAAGGCTTCCATCCTCTTTTTCCACAAGCTTTATATACTCAAAAGCCCTCAGGGCCAAGGCTTTGTTTGTTACCTTTTGCAAGATTTTTTCCTTTATATCTTCTGGCAAGGGCATTTCTCTCATGTTAGTCCTCTCTCCATAAAAAAATAAATAAGGGCTTAAGTCCAAAATATAAACTTCCTATTCTAAATTTATACACATATCCAAGAAAGAAATTTATTCCAGAGTCTAATTTCACATCAAAATAGGAACCTTCGTAAGCTTCTTCCTTTTCTATAGTCTTCTTTATTAACACACACTTTTTTGGTGCGATAATTCTTAAATTTTCCTCTTTCCAATATAGGGTAGGCTTTTTTTCAAAGGATATTACTATATTCCCTTCGTTTAGTTTTTTTATAAACTCCTCCTTGCTTTTAATTTTTTCTTTGGATATAAGAAGGTTTCTCATAAGTTTAAAACTGTGTCTATAATCGGGGAAAAGAAATCTAATACCAACCTCCCTTATGTATACTTTAACGTGATGGTCAAGCCCGCCTATTATAGGGTTTTTTATACCCATCCTAAGGTATAGATGGGCGTACTTTTCTATGTCTATTAGCCTCTTTATAGCCTCAAGGGCTTTGTTAATACTAAGGAAAGCTAACAGCAATATGTAAGGAAACAGGAAAAACAAAGCCCCCTTTCTTTCAAATAAGGCATCCTTTAGGTCTATAAGTTCAAAAAAATAATCCTCCTGAAATTCTAATTGCCATTTATACTTCTCTTTGAAAGGGTGGGCTATTATCTTCAAGCCATCCAAAATAAGAAGATCTCCGAGTATTTGGTTTTTATCTCCTAATACCTTCCTTTCCATACCAGCAATAAGCCTCTGATCTTGGAAAAACTTTATATGGTCGTTGTCATGGTCTGTAACCATTACATAGTCTATGTCCTCTTCCTTGGCAGCTCTTATTATGTCCTCGGGTTTTCCAAGAGAGTCGTAAGAAAATTGGCTATGTATATGTGTTTGGAAAGAATATAAGTACACATCTGGCAATTTTTCTGGTAAAAAGGCAATCTTTATGGTCTTTAATCTTCTTACAGGGTAAAGGCTTGCAAAAAGAAGATAAAGAAGAAGGGAAAAGAGAAAGATTAAAAGGGCTATCATCCCACCCTTATTTTTTCTCTTACTTCTTCCATTGTTTTACTTGCTATGCTTTTTGCCTTTTCCGATCCCTCTTTAATTATATCCCTAAGAAGCGCCCTATCCTTTGCATACTCTTGTCTTTTTTCTCTAAGGGGTTCAAGGAAAAGTTCAAGGTTTTTAAGCATTTCCCTTTTGCAATCTACACAGCCAAGTTTACCCCTTTTACAGTCCTCTTCTATTTCCTCCACTTTTTCCCATGTGGTAAATATTTTGTGATAAAAGAAGACGGGGCATAGCTCGGGTCTACCTGGATCACCCTTGCGTAGTTTCTGGGGGTCTGTGAAAAAGCCCATAACTTTCCTTTGTAGCTCTTCCTTAGTATCGGCAAAGTATATGGCATTGTTGTAGGATTTGCTCATCTTTCTTCCATCTGTACCAGGCAATCTTGGTGTTTCCGTTAACATGGCCTGTGGTTCTGGGAAGGTTTCTCCATATAGGTTGTTAAACCTTCTTGCTATCTCTCTTGCCAATTCTATATGAGGTAGCTGATCTTCTCCTACGGGTACCGCTTGGGCCTTGTATATTAATATATCCACAGCCTGCAAAACAGGATATCCAAGAAAGCCATAAGTGTCCGTATCGTAAAAGTCCCTTTTAGAAACATTAAGCTCCTTTAACATTTCTTTATCTAAATAACCCTCAAAAAGAGCCTGGATAAGGGCATCGGATACATTATCCAATAGCATCTCTTCAAGACTTTCAAAGTCTTCAATTTTATAGGGAAGCTTTGCTATGAAGGTTTTTAGGTTGTCCCTTATACCACCCTTAAACATTAAGCTTAGGTCTGCTATTTTTAAAAGATTGTACTTTGTATCTTTATAAGTTGGGTTCCACTCAAGCCAACTTTTGGGAGTTATCATAGAAAATATAAGAAAAAGTTCCGCATGCTCTTTTATCTTTGACTGCTGAAATATCACGCTTTTTTTGGGGTCTATGCCAAGGGTTAACCAGTCTATTAGCATTTCTTCTACATTCTGTGGGATTTCATCCACTTTTTTATAACCAGTAGTTAGGGCATGCCAATCGGCTATCATATAAAGGGTTTCATGCTCCTCTTGAAGCCTTACCCAGTTTTTAATAACTCCAAAATAGTGCCCAAGATGTAATTTACCTGTTGGTCTCATACCGCTTAAAACTCTCATGGTCTAAATATTAAACCATACTTAAGAGCTATAATAACCTATTGCATCCAACGTAACTCCCGAAGGTAGAGCCCAGAATAGAAGAGTGGAAATAGTAATACTCAATATAAGGGGTTCGGAACTAACCCTACCGAGGAGAGAAGAGCCTCAATAATAACATCCGTCTCTTCTTCCGTAAGATAGGGATGCACTGGTATGGAAAATACTTCCTCTTTAAACTTTTTTGCTTTTGGTGTTGGGAGGTGTTCGGCATTCCTTAGCTCGCTAAGGAGGTATGGATAGTAGACCCTTGCATCTATGTTTTTTTCCTTTAGATGGCTTATTATTTTGTCTCTGTGAGGATGCCTTAGAGTGTAAAGGTGATATACGTGGTATGCTCCTTCCCTTTCTTCTGGATGGATAAAGCTACCGTTTAAGTATTGTTGGTATTTTTTAGCAATTTCCCTTCTTTTTTTGTTGTTCTCTTCCAATTTTTTCAGATGTATATAGCCTATTGCGGCTTGAAATTCTGTAATTCTTACGTTAAAAGCTGGGTGATCTCCAAAATCTATCCACTTTTTTATATTCTTTGCTATTTGTTCGTCATTGGTTGCTATGGCACCACCTTCTCCCATTGGCACGTTTTTTGAGGCATAGAAGCTAAAGGCAGAAATATGTCCCAAGGCACCAGCTCTTTTGCCCTTCCATAATGCCCCGTGGGCCTGAGCGGCGTCTTCAAGTACATAAAAACCGTATTTTTCAGAAAGCCAATTTATAACATCCATGTCTGCTGTTTGGCCATATAAATGTACTGGAATAACCACCTTTGGGCTATATCTTTTCACCGCCTCTTCCAATTGCTCTGGATCCATAGTGTAATAGTCATCCACATCTACCACCACTGGAATACCACCCGCCAAGTAAACAGCGTCTATGGTTGCCATAAAACTCATAGCTGGCACTATAACCCTTTTACCCTCCACTCCCAAAGCCTTTAAAGCTATAAAAAGGGCAACAGTTCCAGAGCATACGGTAAAAACATGCTTTACACCAAGATAATTGGCAAATTCTTCTTGGAATAAGGCTGTCCACTTGCCCCTCGTAATCTGGCCACTGTTTAAGATTTCCAATACTATTTCCTTTTCTTCTTCAGAAAACCTTTGCTCTATTATTCTTATCATTCTTTTTAGTATAAACTTTCCCTTTTTGCAAAGTTGCAATAATATAGTGGTTAATTTTCAAGCTTTTGGAATTTATACCAAAATTGCTAAATCCTCTATCATCTCCGCCTTTGTGAAGCTTGTAGAAAGGTCGGCAGTTGGATGTCCATAGAGGCTGCATAGGGTTGCTATTTTCGTGTTGGTGTATTTTTTTAGCATTCTTATAACAAAATCCGTCCTATAGCAATGAACTCCAACAAGCAATGTAAGGTCGTGATTACCATGAAGTATGGCATGATGGGGATTTGGTGGATCCATTTCCACAGAAGGATCATACTTTTTAAGCTTTGGTCTATAATCTGGAAGTATTTTTACGTTAAATTTTTCCACCTTTTCTATTAGCTTTCTTAGGGCTTTTGCCTTTTCTTGAAGCTCCTCTTCTCCAAAATCCCAAAACAGTAAAGGCCCTATCACTACAGTGGGCCTTTCCGCCTCCCTTATCCACTTGGCAAGCAAGCTTATAGCCTCTTGGTAGCTTACCGCTTTTTCTCCTATGGTAGCTTCTCCGAGGAATACTTCTTTTTGCATGGATGTTCTTGTTCTATCTTCCTCTGGTGTTGGTACAGCCTTTGGCTTTTTGTAATAGCTTGGCTTAAAGTCTAAAAGGTAAGGAGAAAAGTCAAATTTTATCTCCCTTTTTTCCTCTTCCCTTTTTACATCTTCTTTGACCGAAAGGCTTTTGTAAAGGTCTTCTTTTATAAGGTCCAGCTCTACGGTAAATTCTCCATGGTATGCCTTTTCTTCCTCCTCCACGCCAAGACTATAGCAGGTTGTACCCACTATATCAAACAACACACCTTTAGCCCCTTCTTGGGAAGCCCTTCTAAATATTTCATATCTTTTTTCATAAAACTCATAGCAACAGTGGCCTATGTATGTGTATCCCTTCTGAGCGCACCATAAAAGGGTATCCCTAAGAAGTTCAA
>CALLAD010000029.1 GCA_938002625.1 uncultured Aquificaceae bacterium | reverse complement strand
ACAAACTCACATCCCCCGTAGTACCTTTTACCCGGTAAACCTTCCGCATACTTATTGGTAAGCACAGAACCTTGGGCTTCCATGACGGCAAGGGATGCAAAATTTTCTGATGCTATAAGCTCAAGGTGGTAAAACTGCCTATGGTATTCCTTAATAACAACCTCATAAATTTCTGGGTCTGTTTCCCTTAGGTATCTCATAGCTAATATTTTACTCCCATTCTATGGTGGCTGGTGGCTTTGATGATATATCGTATACTACCCTGTTTATTCCCTTTACTTCGTTTATTATCCTTCTCATTACGTGGTCAAGGAATTCGTAAGGCAATCTTGACCAATCTGCCGTCATACCATCCACGCTATCCACAGCCCTCAGCCCTATAACCCTCTCGTATGTCCTTACATCCCCCATAACTCCCACGCTTTTTACTGGCAAAAGCACTGCAAAAGCTTGCCAAACTTTGTCATAAAGCCCCCACCTCTTAAGCTCCTCTATAAAGATGCTATCCGCCTCTCTCAAAAGTTCAAGGTCTTCCCTTTTTACTTCACCCAATATTCTTATGGCAAGGCCTGGGCCAGGAAAGGGATGCCTTTTTAATACTTCCTCTGGTACTCCCAGAAGGGCGCCTACTTCCCTCACTTCATCCTTAAACAATTCCCTTAAAGGTTCCAAAAGTTTTAGCTTCATTCTTTCTGGAAGTCCGCCTACGTTATGATGGGTTTTTATTACTTTGGCTCCAGGTATGCCGGCGCTTTCCACTACATCGGGATAAAGGGTTCCTTGAAGAAGATATTGGGCATTTTCCTTTTTAGCTTCCCTTTCAAAAACTTCAATAAAAGTATGTCCGATTATCCTTCTTTTTTCCTCTGGGTCTTCTACTCCCTTTAGTTTTTCAAGGAATATATCCTCCGCATCAATCTTTACAAAGGGAAGGCTCATTTTTCTAAAATAGCCTTCTACCTCTTCTGCCTCTCCTTTTCTTAAAAGTCCATGATTTACAAAAATACACTTAAGCTTATCTCCTATGGCCTTGTAGGTAAGTAAGGCAGCAACGGTAGAATCAACCCCGCCCGAAAGGGCACATATGACCTTGCCTGATCCTACCTGTTCTTTAATCTCCTCAATTTTTTCCCTTACGAAATCCCCCATACTCCAATTTTTCTCGGCCAGACAAACTTTAAAAAGAAAGTTTTTTATTAGCTCACTTCCATACTGGGTGTGGGCAACCTCTGGATGGAATTGGACACCATATATGGGCTTTTCCATATGCCTGATAACTGCATAAGGAGAGTTTTCTGATTCTGCTAACACTTCAAAATCCTTTGGTAGTTTTACCGCCTTATCGGCATGGCTCATCCATACATCAAAGGCATCTGGCAATCCCTCAAGCAAAGGGTCTTTCTTTAAAAGTCTAAGCCTTGACCTTCCATACTCTTGCTTTTGAGCCCTTTCCACCATACCACCAAGTTGATGAACTATAGCCTGAAGACCATAGCATATTCCAAGAATGGGTATACCAAGGCTGTATATTTCCACGCTTGGAAGGGGTGCAAACTCCTCGTATACGGATGCAGGACCACCAGAGAATATAAGACCATAAGGCTTTTTATCCAAGATTTCCTTAGGAGATATGGAGTAGGGCGCTATTTCACTGTAGACACCAAGCTCCCTTACTCTTCTTGCTATAAGCTGGACATACTGAGACCCAAAGTTTAAAACTAAAACAGACCTTTTTACCACTTGTATATTATACACCACACTTCCAGCTTATACCTTTCCTGTGGAGAAAGAGCTTGAACCATCCTTTTAGAAGGGATAAATCCATCAATACCCTGAATATGGAATACAATAGTTTCATGAGGAGAATAAGGGAGGAGTTTAAAAAATTAGGAATAGAATTTGAGAACAGTTGCTTGATATATAGTGATAGTAACAAGGGAAGAATTGTAGCAATTCCATACAAACATATAGTATCTGTAGAATTAAAGGATGATAAAGTAATGATTCAAGTTGGAGGAATTGAAAAAATAATAATCTCCCTGCCTTCTGATACTCTGGCCTCTTTACTATTTGAGGAACTTCTTTTGCAGATAGAAAGAACTTACCTTTGACCCCCTGCTATTGCTGGAACTATAGAGAGAACATCGCCCTCCTTTAATTGGGTATCCAAACCTTGTAAAAATCTTATATCTTCATCGTTTAGATATAGATTAACAAATTTCCTAACTTCTCCTTGTTCGTCCAATAGTCTTTCCTTAAAGCCTGGGTATAACTCTTCCAACTTTTCTATTGCTTCTCTTATATTGTTTGCCTCCACCTGTACTTCGCCCTGTCCGTTGGTGATCCTTCTTAATGGAGTGGGCACTCTTATGGTTATCATCTTTTACCTCCTGTATTATTATAACATATTGCCATGGTAATAGTTTTATTAGCTTTGCTTTCCTTACTCTTTTCCTGTGCCCCTCCAAGAATAGCAACAGTGGAAAACCCGCTAACCTCGGAAGAGCATGTAAATTTGGGATATATTTATGAAAAACAGGGAAAGATTGACCTTGCTCAAGAGGAGTATAAAAAGGCCATAAGGAAAAATAAAAGAAACTGGAT
>CALLAD010000028.1 GCA_938002625.1 uncultured Aquificaceae bacterium | reverse complement strand
GCCTTGTGGTTACTGTTACTATCCTTCTTAAGCGTGGGCATACTTCTAAAAGCTTTTCTGCTACTGTTGTTTTACCCGTGCCCGATGGAGCGGAAAGTACAAAAAGCATGTTATAATTATAACAAAGGCGCGTAGCTCAGTAGGCAGAGCGCTGGCCCGACACGCCAGAGGTCGGCGGTTCAAGTCCGCCCGCGCCTACCATGCTATAATTTCCATAATGTACTTGGATTTTGAAAAAGACCTTCACGAGCTATATCAAAAAATAGACCAATTAAAAAGGCTGTATAATCTCGGAGAAAGGGATAAGGAAAAGGAGCTTAGGGAGCTTCAGAGGGAATTTAAAAGGAAAGCCAAAGAGCTTTATTCAAAGCTTGATCCTTGGGAAAGGGTGCTTCTTGCAAGGCATCCACAAAGACCCCACACGATAGATTATATAAATCTGATATTTAAAAACTTTATAGAGCTTCACGGAGATAGGCTTTATGGCGATGATAAATCCATAGTGGCTGGCTTTGCATATCTTGATCAATTCCCTGTGGCTCTTATAGGGCAGGAAAAGGGAAGAAGCACAAAAGAAAAAATGGAAAGAAACTTTGGCATGTCCCATCCAGAAGGTTACAGAAAGGCTATAAGAATAGCCAAGCTTGCAGAAAGCTATGGAATGCCCCTTATAACCTTTATAGATACACCGGGAGCATATCCCGGTATTGGAGCGGAGGAAAGGGGACAATCGGAAGCTATAGCCCAAAGTTTGTATACCTTTGGATATTTAAGAATTCCAAGCATAGCCGTGGTAATAGGAGAGGGTGGTTCTGGTGGTGCCCTTGCTTTGGGAGTGGCTAATAAAGTTCTAATGTTGGAAAACGCCATATATTCTGTCATATCTCCAGAGGGTTGCGCGGCAATACTCTGGAAGGATCAAAGCAAAGTAAAAGAGGCATCAAAAGCCCTAAAGCTTACGGCACAGGACCTTATGAAACTGGGCATAATAGATGCCATAGTACCAGAGCCCTTTGGCGGAGCTCATTGGGACCATAAGAGAAGCGCAAGAATTCTAAAATGCTTTTTAAGGAAAAATCTTAAAGAATTACTCTCTTATAGCCCAGAGGAACTGGTAAATCAAAGGATAAAGAAGTTTGAGAAAATGGGAGCTTTTATAGAGTTATGAACCTTTTTTGTGTACATTGCCATTTCCATCAACCACCAAGAGAAAATCCTTACCTTGGACTTTTACCCATAGAGGCTTCCGCCTCACCCTTTAAAAACTGGAACGAGAGAATATTTAGAGAATCTTACCTTCCCAATATGTATGCCCACTATACACGCGATGGAAAAATCCTGAAAATAGTCAACAACTACAAGGGTATAAGCTTTAACTTTACCCAAAGCCTACTATCTTGGCTTTTAAGGGAAAAACCTTGGTTTGTAGAAAGATTAAAAAAAGCCAGAGAAAACGCCATTGCAACCAGCTTTAATCACACAATTCTTCCCTTAGACCCAGAAGAAGACAGAGAGGTTCAAATAGTATGGGGTATTAGAGTTTTTGAAAAGATTTTTGGAAGAAAGCCCAAGGGCTTTTGGCTTCCAGAGCTCGCCGTGGATAAAAAAACCCTATCCCTACTTATAAAGCATGGTATAGGCTATACAATTCTTGCACCCCATCAGGTAAAGACAAAAGGGAGCTTCCTAAGATATGCACCCCCAGAAGGGCATATAGATATATTCGTATACGATGGAGAGCTTTCCCATGGTGTTGCCTTTGGAGATTTAATAAACAAGGCGGAAGAAATAATAAGAAGAACAAAGGATAGAAAGGGCTTAACCCTTATAGCCATTGATGGAGAAACCTTTGGACATCATAAAAAATTTGGAGAAATGGGACTTGCATATCTTATTGAAAACCATCCCAATATAACCACCCTTGAAAGGGTATACGAAAGCATGCATCCAGAAGGGGAAACGGAAATAAATGAGTTTACTTCTTGGAGTTGCGCCCATGGTGTTGAAAGGTGGAGGTCCGATTGCGGATGTACAACGGGGGGAGCAATAGGATGGCATCAAAAATGGAGAAAACCCCTAAGAGAAGCCCTTGAAAGGGTAAGGGAACAAGTAAAAGAAAGGCTTTTTGATACCCTTGAGCAGTATACTTATGATCCAAAAGAAGCTCTTTTTGATTTTGTGGAAGTTATAATGGGCCAATCAAAAGAAGAATACTTTAAAAAGCATCTTAAGAAGGCTATCAGCCAAGAGGAAAGAATAAAAGTGCTAAAGCTTTTATACGCTTATAAGTACATTAGCTATGCCTTCTCTTCCGATGGATGGTTTTTTGGTGATATATCGGGAATAGAAGCGGTAAAGAACCTCCTTTTTGCCAAAAGGGCAATAGACCTGTTGGGAGATGAAAAGGTTGAAAAAAGGTTCTTAGATATTCTTTCCCTTGCTCCAAGTAATGTACAAAGCTATGGGAACGGTTTAGGTGTTTGGCAAAAATTAGTTTTACCTCAGAGGATTTCAAAGGAAAGTTTGATAACTTCCATAGTTCTTCTTGAGCTTTCTAACCATATACCAGAGGAAGGCGTACTTGGAAAGTTTTATTACAAGGTAGAAGGCTTTGAACCTTGGAGGGTATTTTTAAGGGATCTGGAAACGGAAGAAGAGTTTGAGGGTATAGATGACCTTAAAAGCTTTGAAGGAAGTAAAATTCCGCAACCTTTACTTGACATGCTAATTAATCAATGGGCTATGGAATACTTTGAAAGAGAAATAGAATTCGTAGAAAGCTATGAACGTCTATTTGAAAACCTTTTAACCTATGCCCATGGGGAAAGCTTTGAATCCGATAGTCTTCTAAGACTTAGAGTTTCCACCTATTTAAGGATAAAGCTATATATCTTACTAAAAAAACTGGCAAGCTTGGAAAGTATAAGGGAAGTATTCAATCAGGCCCTTAGCTTTGGCACAGAAATATGGGATGAAAGGTTAAAGTTCTGGTTTGAAGAATACATAAGCAAAAGGATAATATCTGGCATTTCGGAGGAAGAAGGGAGGGAAATAGCCCTTTTTGTTAAGGAGTACAACAGGCATGTAGGCAAGTTTGAGCTTATGGTTAATCTATGGGAGCTTCAAAATTGGGCTTGGGAAAACAGGGATAATTTAAGCGAAGAAACCCTAAGACTATTGGACTTCAGGGTTTTCCAAAAATAGCCTATGAATGTTCATAAGCTACGCCCCTGTCCCCTGCAACAGGAGCTGTGCCCTCTCGGGTCTCCCCACTTACCCTGAAGAGAATACCCCTCAGGGTGGGAACATCCCTTAGAAAGATTAACCCCT
>CALLAD010000027.1 GCA_938002625.1 uncultured Aquificaceae bacterium | reverse complement strand
TAACCTATGAAGATATAAAAAGATACAAGGCTTTGCTTGAAGTTTACGAAGACTTAATTTTCTACCTTGAAAGCTTAAAAAGATTAGCCCTTAACTTAAGGGGTGTTTTTGAAGCAAGTGAAAGCCCAGAGTTTGATGATGAAGATTTAGATTTTGAACCGTAGGAGGTGCTTATGGCCCTCAGGAAGAAGACTCTTAAAGATGTGGATTTAAAAGGTAAAAAAGTGCTTGTAAGAGTGGATTTTAACGTGCCCATGGATGACTTTGGCAACATTGAAGAGGATACGAGGATAAGGGCAAGCTTGCCAACCATTGAGTATCTCCTGGATGCAAAAGCAAAGATAATTCTAATGTCCCATCTTGGAAGACCAAAAGGAAGAGATGAAAAATATAGCCTTTTGCCCGTGGCAAAGAGATTGTCCCGATACATAAACCGTGATGTGAAGCTACTTCCAGACTGCGTGGGTGAGGAAGTAGAAAGAGAAGTTAATAGTATGAAAGAAGGCGATATAGTCCTTCTGGAGAATTTGAGGTTTCACGAAGGAGAGACTAAAGGAAGCGAGGAATTTGCCAAGGCTTTGGCAAAACTTGGAGATGTGTACGTAAACGATGCCTTTGGTACATGTCATAGAAAACACGCATCTGTTTATCTTGTTCCCCAAATTCTAAAGCCAGCCCTCATGGGCTTTTTACTTGAAAGGGAGATAAGCTACTTTGAAAAGGCTATGATAAATCCACAAAGACCAGTGGTGGCAATCATTGGTGGTGCTAAGGTTTCTTCCAAGCTTGGCATTATAAAAAACCTACTAAAGAGGGTGGATAAGCTTTTCATAGGTGGTGCCATGGCCTTTACCTTTATAAAGTCTATGGGTTACAAAGTGGGAAACTCCTTAGTGGAAGAAGAGCTTATTGAGACTGCAAGGGATATAATAGACATAGCCAAAAAGCTTGATGTTAGCCTTTATCTCCCAGTGGATTTTGTAATAGGAAAAGAAATTTCCGATAATACACCAACAAAGATAGTACCATGGCAAGAGATACCCGATGGCTGGATGGGCTTGGATATAGGCCCTGTTTCTGTAAATCTATTGAAGGAGATAATATCCGATGCCCAAACCATAATATGGAATGGACCCATGGGAGTTTTTGAACTGGACAGGTTTAAGGATGGAACCTATGAAACGGCAAGGCTTCTTGCTCAATCTTCGGCTCTTACCATAGCAGGGGGTGGAGATACGGACCATGCTATACACAGGGCTGGAGTTTACAATGCCATAGATTTTGTATCCACCGGTGGTGGAGCCTTTCTTGAACTTCTTGAGGGCAATACGTTACCTTGTATAGAAGTGTTGGATGATGCATAATCTTGAACTTTTTTTAAGAGTAGCAAAGGAAGCGAGCCTTTTGGGTGGGCTTGTATTAAAGGAATTTTATAAAAGGGAAGAAAACAGGGTTATGGAAAAGGGAGAAAAGGATATATACAGCCTTGCCGATAAACTTTCCGAAGAGAGAATAAGAGAGCATATACAAAGGCATTTGCCAGACCACTTGATAGTTGGGGAGGAAGAAGGTGGGTTAAGTGATGGAGATTATGTATGGTATATAGATCCCCTTGATGGTACTAAAAACTATGTGGCAGGATTTCCCATATTTGGCACTTCCGTAGGGCTACTATACAAGGGCAAGCCTATGGTTGGAGCCATTTATCTTCCAGCTTTTGATGATCTCTATTGGGCTACCGATGGTGGTGGTGCTTATAAAAATGGAAAACCTATAAAGATAAAACAAAAGAAGGAATTAAAAAGATGCTACATAGCTTATGGTTATCCATCAAGGGCAAAGAGAAATTTGGATACTTATTGGAGCATATTCAAGGAAATTTTTGACAAGGCAGGAGCGATGAGAAGACCGGGGGCTGCCGCCGTAGATCTTTGCTTTTTGGCGGAGGGTATATTTGATGGGCTTTTGGAGTTTGAGCTCAATCCATGGGATGTGGTGGCTGGTTCCCTTATAGCAAAAGAGGCTGGAGCAAAAGTAGCCCTTACAAAGGGATTTAGGCCATCCACAGATGTATATGCAGGAAACGACCTTTGCTTTCCCTTTATAGAAAATGTAATTAAATTAAACCTTGAAGATTATGACGAGTTTATCTTATAAAGCTAAAAAGGGGGAATAATATGAAATTCCTTGTCCCAGTGGATTTTACGGAGATAACCAATCCTTTACTTAGAATAGTTAAAAGCTTTGCCCAAGCTCACAATGGGGAGGTGGATCTTCTTCACGTAGTCTCTCCTGTTCTCTATGCACCATACCTCGAGAGCTTTATGATAAGCACTGTTGACATGAAGCTTTTGGCAGAAATGCAGGAAAGGCAAAAGGAAAAGGCAAAGGAAAAACTCATGGGGCTTGTTGAGTTCTTAAATCCCATAAAGTCCAATATTTTAGTAGAGATTGGAGAAGCGGCAGAAGTAATATTGGAAAAGGAAAAATCCTACGACCTTATATTTATGGGAAGTCATAAAAAGGGTCTTATACAAAGAATATTGATAGGTTCAACCACGGAAAAAGTAGTAAAGTACTCCCATAAACCCATATTCCTTCTAAAAGGAAAGGAGCCAGAAGGGATAAAAAAAGTTTTAATAGCCTATGACTTTTCCGAGCATGCAAAAAGGGCTATGGAATTTGGTTTAAATCTTGTAAAACCCTTTAATCCACAAATCTTTATTCTAAACGTGGAAGAAACCATAGAAATACCTTTCGTGGTTGAAATAAAGGATGTTTTAAGTGAAAAATACAAAGAAGAGAAGCTAAAACATTTAAAGGAAGTGGAAGCTAAACTTAAAAAGGAAGGATTTTGGGCAGAAGCTATTATGATTGAAGGTACTTCACCGGCGGAAGGTATAAGAAAGTTTTTACAAGAAAATCCTCATGTAGATTTAATCATACTTGGAAGTAGAGGACTTTCTGGCTTAAAGCGAGTGCTCATAGGTAGCACCTCCTCGGAGCTTGTAAGAAGCTTAGAAATACCCATGCTTATCCACAGGAGTGGGGAATGAAGTCTTTTTTTCTTTTCCTTCTTTCTGGGACAGTCTTTGCTTACAATCCTTATCTTGATTACATGCTGTGCAGAGCCTACCAAGAAGAAAAGCCTTTACAAGCCAAAACCTATTGCCTTAGAGCCCTTGAACGAAGGCCAACACCTACCCTTTATGCCGATGCTATAAGGTTGCATGTGCAACTCAAAGAAAGGGAAAAAGCTATAAAATTAGCCAACGAGTTTAAAGAAAAGTATCCCAATATACCCGACCCTTATCTAATACTTAATAATCTTTACAAGCTTAAGAAGGATCAAGATAAGGCTATACAGATTTTGGAAGAAGGCTATAGAAAGAACCCAAACTCAAAGGAAATCCTCCTAACCCTTACGGAGGAATATCTTAGAAAGGGAGAAAACTCAAGGGCAAAGGATCTTTTGCTAAAGCTTGCCCATATAAGCCCAGAAAACCCCTTGCCTTACTTTTTGCTTGCACGTATATACCTTACAGAAGGCGAGCAAGAAAAGGCAATGGAATACCTTGAAAAATCCCTTAAGATCAGAAAAAACTTTGAGGCAGGTTTTATTACCCTTGGCAGTATATATGAGGAAAAGGGAGAATACTCAAAGGCGGAGGACCTTTACAAGGATATTCTTAAACACGATCCCAATAACAGATCGGCCCTTGAAAGGCTTGCTAACCTATACCTGCTTACCAATAGGTACGAGTTGGCAAAGGATATATACAAAAGGCTTATAGACCTATATCCAGATGCTAATTACCTTTATCAGTATAGCTTAATTCTAATAAATACAGAAGACTTATCCCAAGCAAGGGAGATTTTGGAGGATTTGTACAAAAACAACCCCGACAATCCAGAAATAGCTTTTACCTATGCAACCCTTCTTGAATTATCTAAGGATACAGATAAGGCCCTTGAAATATACCTCGAACTTCAAAAGAAAATTGGCAATAATCCTAAAATCATTGAAAGATTAGCGGGAATATACATAGACAGGAAGGAATACCAAAAGGCCGAAGAGCTACTCAATATAGGTCTTGTTGTAGATTCCAATAATTATCAACTGAATTTATTGATGGGACATCTTTTAAACGAGAAGGAAGAATATGAAAGAGCTCTTGATTATATAAATAAAGCAATAGAGATAAAACCAAGCGATTACAGGGGTTATTTTCTAAGAGCGATAGTTTATGATAAAAAGGGAGAAATCATATCCTCCGAAAGGGACCTAAAAAAGGCGCTGGAGCTAAAACCCGATGATGCAGAGCTTTTAAATCATCTTGGCTATTCTTTACTTTTATGGTACGAGGGAGCAAGGCTGGAAGAGGCTCAAAAGCTTATAGAAAGAGCCTTGGAAAAGGATCCAGAAAACCCAGCATACATAGACAGTATGGCATGGGTTTTGTATTACAAAGGCGAGTATAAAAAAGCCTACCAACTCCTCTTAAAGGCTCTTGAAAAGGAAAAGGAGGATCCCGTAATTTACGAGCACTTGGGAGATGTACTTTATAAGTTAGGAAATATCCAAGAAGCTCTGGAATATTACAAAAAGGCCTATGATCTCCTCCTTTCTGGTAAAAGGGGTGAACCCAATCAAAGGGAAAGATTGGAAAATAAATTAAAACTCAGATGATATTTAGATGGTTTTTCTGGAAGTATATAAAGCTTTCTTTTCTCATCAGTTTCTTGATTACCTTTCTTTTTCTTATAACGCAGATGATTAGATTTGATCAAGTTATACTTAGCTTACCATTGATGGATCTTATCCCCTTTTTTCTTTTTATGTTCTCTTATTACTTCCTTTACATACTTCCACTGTCTATATTTATAGCTTTTTCCCTTGTTTTATTTGAGTTTAAGGAAAGTAAAAAACTTAAGATACTTCAATCTTTTGGAATAGATCCAAAAAGTATATACTTAAACAACTTACT
>CALLAD010000026.1 GCA_938002625.1 uncultured Aquificaceae bacterium | reverse complement strand
CAAGCCTCAAAAGTTCCCTTCTTATTTCTTCTGCCCTTTCCGACTTTATGGCGCTTACCGATATGGATGGTTTTTTGGCAAACCTCTCAAGGCTTAGGTTTTCTATTGCCCTTAGGGTCGCCTCTGATAATGCCCTATGCCTTTTTTCTACCCTCTCTATGCCTTCTTCCAATAGCATTTCAAGAGACTCCTTCATTGCAAGTATAAGGCTTATGGCTGGAGTCCATGCCGTTTGCCCTTCTTTTTGCTTGCTTAATTCCTTCTTTATGCTAAAGTAAAAAGCCCTGTCTACCATCCTTTCTTTTGCTTTTTCGGAGAACCAAAGAAGGGAAAGACCGGGCGGAAGCAAAAAGCCCTTTTGGGAGCCACCTACCAATACATCTATTCCCCATTGAGATGGTTTTATGTTGTAAACACCAAGGGCGGTAATGGCGTCCGCTATACATAAGACATCAAAATCCCTACATACATTGCCTATTTCCCTTGTTGGATGGTATACACCTGTTGAAGTTTCCGATATTTGGAAAAGAACACCTTTGCAATCGGGATTATCCTTTAATAGCTCCCTTACCCTTTCTGGGTCGGCGCAGTCTCCTAATTCCACCTTATATTCCACTACCTCTAAACCCCAGTGTTGGGAAAGTTTTAGCCATCTTTCTCCAAATTTACCACCATTTATAACAATTACCTTGTCTCCTTCCTTGAAAAAGTTTAGAATAGAAGCTTCCATAGCGCCAGTACCAGAGGAGGCAAAGAATATAAAGTTTTCCGAAGGTTCATCCAGAAGTCTTTTGGTTAATTCCCTAACCTCCAAAAAGGACCTTTTAAACTCTTCGGTACGATGATGGATTATCTGCCTCCCAAGGACTTCTCTTATTCTTTCGGGAATTTCAACGGGCCCGGGTGTAAAGATTCTTTCCTTTCGCATGATGGAATATTTTATCTTATCACCAAAATCCTTTCAGTGTTCAAAAAATGTTCTTTCTTGCTTCATAGTACTGCTTTACAAACTCCATTGCCTCCTCCCTTGTACTAACTTTTCCCTCTATTTGGGCATCCTCCAATGCTCTCTTAATCTCTCCCACCAATGGACTTGGAGATATATTTAAAAGCTTCATTATCTCTTCTCCATTTAGTAAGGGTTTTGTGGGAATTTTTGATAGCTTTTCCCTTTTGTAGTTGATAAGGTCATTTATTGTTTTCAAAAGTTCGTCTATTTGAGAGGGATCATCACCGCTTCCTATGGCATCGGCTATGGCATGGAGGAAAAGATGAGGAGCTATATCCTCGCAATCCCTCCAGAAGTTAGCCCTTCCTCTGTCGGTAAGCTGTCCTTTTGAGAGGGATTCCCTAAGGTAAAAGGGTCTAAGATGTTCTTCTACCATCCTTGATACAAACCTTGTGGCATCCTCTCCCCATTTATAAACTTTTCCATATTGGCTTACTATACTTGCTCCAAGCTTATCATGATTATAAAAGGTTATCTTCCCATTTCTTATCTCAAAGGTGTGGGGCTTGGCAATATCGTGGAAAAGGACAGAAAGCTTTAACAGTTCTATGTCGGAAAATTCCCCAAGGACTTCTAAGGTTCCAAGTTTTTTAAGATACTCTATGGGTAAGTATAGATCCGCCTCTTTTATAACCTTTTCCAAGGCTTCTAAGCTTTTGAATACATGCTCCTCAAGGGGGTATATATGATGTTCTCCTTGATCCCTTATTTCCTTCCACCTTTCTACATCTGGGAAAAGAGTTTGAAGAACTTCGTGATCGTAAAGATCTCTTAGCACTTTGTAGCTTTCGGAAGTTCTTAGTATTTTAAAAAGCTCAAGGGTAATTCTTTCCGATGGAGCTCTTTTAATAAGGTTTTTCTTTTTTTTAACAAACTCGTAAAAATCTTCCGTTAATGTTAGTTTCTTTTCCACAGCAAGGCGAAAACCCCTCAGTATTCTTACGGGATCCTCCTCTAAGTTTTTCAAAGAGACGGGTCTTAAAAGGCCTTCCTCCAAATCTTCTATTCCATGGCTTGGGTCGTATATTATAGTTTGCTTTGCACCTATGCTTAGCACATCATCTATGCTCACCGCCATAGCATTGGCGGTAAAATCTCTGGAGAGCAAATCTTCTATTAAAGCCTTTTCTATATACTTGCCCTCTATCTTTGCAAAGTCAAAACGGTATTTATAGGGGGGGAGTCTTAGAACAACGGTGGCTATGGTAGGTCTTTTGATAAATAGTCCCTTTTTTTCAAACTCAAAATAGGATCCTCCAATTCTTTGGGCAAGGTTTTTGGCTATCTCTCTTGGGTCGCAGGTTACCAAAAGGTCTACATCTATATGGTATCCAACGGGCTCTCCCAAGATTCTATCCCTTACCCATCCACCCACTATAAAGCAATAAGCTTCACGCGGCAAAAGCTTTGCTATATCATCAAAGTAGGTCATATAAAAGTTAAGGCCATGGGCGGTATGCTTTACTCCTTTCTCAAAAAGGCTTTCCATAATGTAGTAATATACTCCCTTCTTACGGATCAATCTTAACGAAATCTTAACAATTAACCTGTAAACTTTAAGAAAAATCCTTAAAGGAGGTGTTAAAATGAAGAAAGGAATGCTAAGGACAGCAGTCCTATCTATGGGAGCCTTAGCCCTTATGTCAGTGCCTGCAAAGGCACAGCAGATCATTAAAATTGATGGATCCTCCAGCGTATTCCCACTAACAGAGGGAGTAGCTGAGGATTTCCAAAAGGCAAAGAAGGGTGCCATCAAGGTAACGGTGGGAATATCTGGTACTGGTGGCGGCTTTAAGAAGTTCTGCAGGGGTGAAACGGATATATCCAACGCATCCAGACCTATACTCAAGCAAGAGATGGAAGCTTGCAGACAAAACGGCATAGAGTACATAGAGCTTCCAGTCACCTATGACGGCCTTGCTGTGGTG
>CALLAD010000025.1 GCA_938002625.1 uncultured Aquificaceae bacterium | reverse complement strand
TGGTTAAATTTTTGTTTTCTCTTACTTGGTTATATTTTGGAGCTTTTGGGCTATTTTTGGAACACTCTCCAAAAATACTTGACAGGAAATGGAGTTGTGCTTATAGTTAATAATATAAGCCTTGAGAGTAAACCAGAAAGGATATCCAAGCCTCTGGGTGGAACAAGCTTGGGTATCCAAGGCAGAAGCCCAAATCTCTGGTGAGTTCCCAAGGTAGTGGTGTTGACGGCACTCTCTCCTGAGGCATCCTTAAAGGATGTCTCTATCCCGAAGGAGTTTCTTCTTCGGGATAAGTGGGGAGGACCCGAAAGGGCACAAGTTCCTGTTGCAGGGGACAGGGATGTGGCCTATGGATGCTCATAGGCTATTATTTTTGGAACACCCTGATAATATTTTAAGGATATAAGGACACCTCCTTTAATCCAAGAGTTTCTTCAAAATCCATTAAAAGATTAAAGTTTTGAATTGCCTGAGAAGATGCCCCTTTTCCAAGATTGTCTATAACACTTATTATTTCAAGTATAGAAGTTTTCTCATCATACCAGCAGTAAATAAAACAAAAGTTTGTACCAGAAGCATACTTAATATGCGGGGGCTCTTCCATGAGAATTATAAAGGGTTCTTTTCCATAAACTTCTTTGTACAGTTCCCTATAGTTTAACCTTTCAATCTTCACATAAACCTTTACCATCATTCCCCTTATTATGGGTATGACTTGAGGAGTAAATCTTATATTTACTTCTTTACCCGATAGATTTTTCAAAATATCTTCTATTTCTGGAGTATGCCTATGCTTTTCTACAGAGTAGGCAAAGGCATTACCTTCCATTTCTGGATAGTGAAACTTTTGAGAGGTTTTCCTGCCAGCACCAGATACTCCCGATAAAGCATCAACTATAACTTCTTCTATCTTCAACCCTTCCTTTATTAAAGGATACAAAGCAAGTAAAGTTGCCGTTGGATAACATCCGGGGTTTGCAACAATCTTAGCCCTTTTTATATTCTCTCTGTAGACTTCTGGTAAACCATAAATTGCCTTTTGTAATATTTCAGGGTATTTATGCTCAAAGCCATAATATTCGGGATACTTCAAAGGGTTTTTAATCCTGTAAGCACCCGATAAATCTATTATCTTTTTACCCTTTTCCAATAGCTTTGGTACAAGCTCTAAAGATGCTTCATGGGGTAAACATAAAAAAGCCAGATCAAAATCTTCATCGGGCTCTTGTAAAAGAACCTTATTACCTAAATAGCTTTTTTCAAAAAAAGGGAAAAGGTCCGAAAGCTTTTTACCAGAGTACGATTGGGAAACTAAGGAACTAACCTTTACGTAAGGATGATTTATTAACCACCTTAAGAGTTCAATGCCCGTGTATCCAGTTGCACCATATACGCATACCTTTATCTCTTGCTCCATCTGTATGCTTTTCTTGCCTTCATAAGTCCGTATTTCTTTCTCTCCTTTTCTCTGGCGTCTCTCTTTAATAGTCCCGCCTTTTTAAGACTTTGTCTAAGGTCTGGATTGTATTTTAGTAAAGCTTTTGCAATACCATACATGATGGCTTCCGCCTGCCCGCTTATACCACCACCGCCAATGGTAGCGTAAATACCAAAACGACCTTCAAGCCCTGTAAGCTTTAGGGGATAAATAGCTTTATTGTAAAGGGTTTCTCTCTGCAGATAATCCTTAAGGTTATACTCCTTGCCGCTTTCCTTCACCTTAACTATCTGCTTATCCGTATTCTTTATAAGCCATACCCTCGCTACTGCCTCTTTTCTTCTACCTGTACCATAAAAAGAATTGTCAAAGCCTATTTTAAAGTCCCTTAGTTTTACTATCATACCTTAACCTCCAAAACTTTTGGCTTTTGGGCAATATGTGGATGTTGGGATCCTCTGTATATTTTTAACCTCTTTAACATTCTATGCCCAAGTCTGTTCTTGGGCAACATTCTCTTTACCGCCAATCTTATTACCTCCTCTGGCTTATTCTCAAGCATCCAAGCCAGGCTCCTCTCTTTTAAACCACCGGGATAGTTGGTGTGAAATTGATATTTCTTTTGTTCTAATCTTTTCCCCGTTGCAATTATCTTATCGGCGTTTAACACTACTACAAAATCTCCACAGTCTACGTCTGGCTGATAATAGGGTTTATGCTTTCCCATAAGGACCTTTGCTATTTGTGTAGCGAGCCTTCCCAAAACTTTACCCTCTGCATCTATTATCCACCACTCTCTTACTACGTCTTCCTTCCTAAGGTGATAAGTTTTCATCCTTCCTACTCCTTAAAAGTTTTATTTAGAATATTTTATTATAACACAGTTTATCGCTCCGCTTGAAGCTTATAACCCCCCTCCAACCAGCCCTCTGGATAATACCAGTCTCTAAAATATAGATACCCTAAATTTTTAAGCTTTGAACCAAGTCTTGTCTCTTCTGGATTTTTCCCAGCTTTTAATTCAAGAAGGGTTTTTTTATCCTCGTAGTACTCTACAAAAACCCTTCTAAAGTACTTGGAAAGGATCTTGTAAAGCGCGTCCTCAAGCTCAGATTCAAAAAATTGTGGCTGTATATGGAATAGCTCTACCCATTCTTTCCAATAGGGCCTTCTGCCATAAAAGGCTTTTATATAAAGAATCTTCTTACCGTGTATACCAAGAATTATGTTTTCTTCTTCTATAAACCTTCCCGTCTCTACCCTATATAGCTCAAAATATTCTCTCAATTCCCTTTTAAAGGCTTCTTTTATATCAATCTCCACACCTAAGCACCTCTGCATAAATTTCAACTACCCCATCCCTCAGCATATCTAATTCTCTTGCGCTCGCCACAGAAAGATCAAGAACTCTACCCTCTTTAAAGGGACCTCTGTCAATTACCTTTACTACAACCTCTCTACCATTCCTCAAATTTTTAACCCTCAAAAGCGTACCCAATGGTAAATCTGGGCTTGCTGCATAAAATTTTTCCTTATCGTATTCAATTCCATAAGGGGTTTGCCTTCCATGGTAGGGTTCTCCATAATAACTCGCAAGGCCTCTTATATACTTAGGGCAATATCTCCTATCATCTACTCCGCATCTTTCAATATAAAGCATTGCAGGAAAGGGTTCTGGGCCAAGCATATTGCTAAATCTGTTTGGTACGCATACACCGTCTATGTCTTCTCTTCTAAAAACTGCTATAGTTATACTTTTCCCAGTCAACAAGCTTTCTACCCTTACCCTGCTTCCACTTTGTACTCTATTGCTGTAAGCCTTATCATCTTTACAATAGTATCCTTTTGTCTGTATAACGCGTGGACAATTTACGGAAAGCACGCCCTCTGTTTTCTTTTCCGTGACCATTACCGAGCAAGAGAAGAGAAAAAGCAGAGGAAGAATAAAAAAGGGCTTCATGCAATCATACTTTTCTATACTCCTCTGGTAATTCCCTTGGCGGTACTCCTACATATTCTGTTTCCTTTTCCTCATCAAGCCTCTTGGAGAAGGGTTTTTCCATTGTTAGCTCTTCGTAAACATGAGCCACAAGCCCTGGCACCCTTCCTATTATGAAAAAGCCTTTTCCAAGTCTCCAATCAAAGCCCATTTCCGAAGCAACGGCAGCTATTGCACCGTCTACGTTAAGAACAAGCTTTTTACCCTTTTGTCTTCCTATTTCCTCTTGTACTTCTTCTGCAAATTGACAATGCTTTCCGTAAAAGCCAAGGTCTCTGGCTATGTCCATAAGCCTTTTTGTTCTTGGGTCAAAATCCTTGTAATATCTATGACCGTACCCTGGTATGGGTTTTTTTGCCTCTAAGTATTCCCTTACTATATCCTCAACAGACCTTTGGCTTGACACTCCCTCTTGTATAAACTTCATGGCATCCTCAAGGGCTCCACCATGGGCAGAACCAAAGGCAAGCACTCCAGCAGCAACTCCTACATTAAGGGAATTTCCACCAGAGGCCACCGCCCTTGCCGATATAACAGAAGGGGGAGCTATACCATGGTCTATTACAGAAACAAACATAGCTTCCATCATTTTAGATTCTTTCTCGTTGGGTAATTCTCCTTTCAATACTAAGTAAATAGCCTGTGCAAAGGTCAGGTTACCCACAAGGTCCAGAAGCCTATAGCCCCTTATATAAGTTTCATGCCCTACATGTTGGGTTATAGCTGTTCTCCATTTTTTCTCCATATTAACTACCTCCTATAAGTTCTCTGTTTATTTTTATTTTTGATTTCCTTTCAAGATTTTCTACATACTTGGAAAGGATAGCCTGTGATTTTAAGCTGAGCAGGTCTCTTAGTATTTCCTTTTTCTCATCTTCTTCAATATTTTTACGATTTCTGGCATCTATCACCAAAATACCATAACCTTGTTTGAGGGAATATGGACCGAAAACCTTTTCTTTGGACGTAGCCATTCTTATAAGATCCTTTTGGTCTATGTCAATCACAGCGCTTATCTGTATGGCTGGTGTATCGGAAAAGTTGAGGGATTTTAAATTAGGTTCTTTACCTTCTCTTAAAGCCCTTAGAGCTTCTTCTGCCCTTTCTTTGGCTAATGTTTGGCTTTTTTCTTCTATTAATTTTTCCCTTACCTTTTCTTTTACCCTTTCAAAATCCTCATAACCCGGTGGTAATATTTCCCTTAGATATAAAACTACGTAATTTTCCCCATCTTTAAAGGTGCTAATTCTATCCTGTAAGGTTAGCTTTTGGGCTTCTATTTTTATAGTCTCTCCCAACTTGGGATTATCTTCTGGAATTCTATATTCTTCAAAGCCCTTTACTTTTCTCCCAGCTTTCAAATCCTTGTATAGGG
>CALLAD010000024.1 GCA_938002625.1 uncultured Aquificaceae bacterium | reverse complement strand
CCGCCGTACTCTACCGAGTCAATTTCCTCCATAAATTGTTGTATTTGAAAAGACACGAAGTTAGCGAGGTCTTTTACATCTTTCTCCCAGTACACAGGATCTATATCTATTTCCTTCTCATAAACATCATGCCCTTCTATTACGTACTTCACTTTGATATAAGGATATTTTTTAACTTCACAGCCCTCTTCTGCCTCTTGGGGAAAGTAAAACTCTATATCAATATCGGGGTTTACCATGTTTTTACTTATTTCTTGCGCAAGAAGTTCAAACTTTTTTTCCAAATCCATTGGAAACCCCCCTTTACTCTCCAGCCGTCATCATAACCATTTGTATACAGTTTCTTTTAAGTAAATCGGAGCAGACGTAAACACATATGGCACAACCCTTACATCTGCTATAGTTTACCCACGCTACATGCTTGGAATCGTGATACATCAAGGTGTTTGGCTCTGGACAGAATAATACGCATTGCTTACAGTTGTACTTGGCACAGTTTTTTTCGTCTACATCCGCCACATAGTACATACCAGCCTTGCCTCCTGTTTTAATATTTTAGCTTGTTAATGCTTCACTTTCAACCCAACCCCTCTCTTCCGTTATTCTAAAGGCTTCTCTTATAACTTGCATATTCTTCTCCAAAAGCTCCATCTTCTTCTTGAATTTCTTTTCTATAGCACTGTCAAGTGCCGCAGTACCTCCAGAAGCTACAAAAGTATTTCCTAAGAACCTTTCCCTTACCGCCTTTTCTATATGCTCAAAATCTACAAGCCTTGTTATTCCAAAGAAAAGGCCAAGCATTGCCATGTTGGTAGCAAGCTCCGTACCCGCTATCTCAAGGGCTATTTTTGTAGCTGGAAACATAAACACCCTTGTGTTAAGCTCCTTTAGTATTTGCCAGTCTTCCTTGGGTATTATGTCCACATCGGTGTTTATTATGACCATTCCATTTTCCTTTAATCCAGAGTAGAAGGGCATGGTATAAGACTTTCCATGGGTTATAACTTGTGGGTGATAAATCATTATAACATTGGGATAGACCACCTCTCCCACCTCATATATGGGCTGGTCGGAAACTCTTACATAGGCCTCTACTGGAGCCATTCTTTTTTCTGAACCGAAGAAGGGAACAAGGGTGGCATATTTGCCTGCCGCCGTCATGGCGTTTCCAAGTATATGGGCGGAGGTGACAACCCCCTGCCCACCAACACCCGCTATTCTAATGTTATACCTTTTCATGCCTTTACCTCCTGACCCTTTTCTATTTCTTCAAAGAATTCCTTGACTTCATCGGTCATCCATTCATAAAAGCCAAAGTCCTGCTTTTCCCTTTTTCTTGCATCCTCAAGAACCTTCTCCGTAGGTATGGAGTATTCTATGTTACAGGATGTGTAAGCGTGAATAAAGGTGGGTCCAAAATGTCTTGCGGCCAATATGGCTCTTCTCACTGTTTTTGCTATCCTCTTGGGATTTGTGGGTGCAAGCTTTGCCACATAAACACAACCAGACACTTTTGCAAGCTCTGCTGCGTTTATTTTGTCAAATTGCTTACCCTTTGGTGCCATTTTTAATTGTACACCCTTTGGAGTCATACCACTCTCTTGTCCACCCGTATTTCCGTAAACCTCGTTGTCAACCATTATGGTGGTGAATTTTTCCCTTCTGAACCAAGAATGCATAGTCATTCCAAAGCCTATGTCCATTAAACCACCATCCCCTGCTATAACTACCACATCCTTTTCCTTATCGGGAAATCTTATAGAAAGGGCCCTTTTTAGTCCAGAGGCAACGGCGTTAGTGTCTCCGTAGTTTCCATATATGAACGGGACTGCCGCTTGAGAAAGGGCAAGCCTTGCACATCCAGCAGTACCTATTACTATGGTATCCTCTGGCTTTGGCAGTGACGCATAGAATATCCTTATAAAGTAAGCCATAAAGCAACCAGCGCACATGGGATGCTCTTCCACAAGCTCTTTAAACTGCCCAAGCTGCTGAACGTCTATCTGTTTGCCAAATTGCCCATACTGGACTAAATCCACGTAATCCTTGGGCATGTATTTTTCAAATCCAGGTGAAATTCTTACATACTCTAAGCCCATTTTTACACCTCCTTTAGTTTTTTATACTACTACTTTCTTTTCTTTCTTTATACCAAGGGATTCATATATCTTTTCCATAATGAGTTCAACAGGTAAAGTCATACCTCCATAGACCCTTGGACCGCCTATTACTTTATGATTGTCTGGTATGGCAGCCTTTACTTCCTTGGCAAGCCAGCCTATAATGTTGTGCTCTGGTACTATAACAGCCTTTGCCTTTGATAGGACTTGCCTTATTTCCTTCTCTGGGAATGGCCTTATGGCTCTTACCTTTACCAATCCTACGTTCAACCCTTCAAGCTGGGCATATCTTACCGCTTCCCTTCCTTGGGCTGCTGCGCATCCGGAAGCCAATACAAAAACTTCCGCATCTGGATTTATTACTTCTATTGGACCGCCAAGATACTTGTATATGTACTTCATAGCCCTTATGTTGGATGACCAAACCTCCTGCTGCCATACGGCGTGTATAAGATAGCTCATAAAGTTAGACTTTTGAACGGGAGCATCCCTTTGTATCCTTGCTGGTGGTATCTCACAGTCGGTGGGCGGTACTGGAGCCTTGTAAGGATCCCTTGGTGGTAGCTTCATATCCTCTGGTGTCATATTTACATAACCCTTAGCGTGAGTCACAAAAAATCCTTCCGTACATACGGCAACGGGAAGATAAACATCCACCATTTCCGATATGACAAATCCCGCAAGGGTAAAATCAAAAACGTCTTGCTGGTTTTCGGCATGAAGGACCACCATTCCAGAGTGCAATAGATAAGCTATTTCTACATTATCGGGCTGTATAGAAAGGGGAGCGTTAACAACCCTTGTCAAAACGCCAAGAACTGCTGGTATTCTGTGACCTGGCCAAGAAACAATTGCCTCAAGACCCCTTAAAAGTCCTGGCCCAGAAGTGGCAGAAAAAGCCCTGGCTCCACCCCTTACCGCACCCGCTATGGCAGACATGGCGCCATACTCTTCTTCCGCTCTATAGTAATCCTTTATATACCCTTGAGCCCATATATCTCCCACAAGGTGCATAACTTCCGATTGGGGAGTAATAGGGTAAGCTATGGCAACATCCACATTGGCACGCTTTACGGCTTCTGCCATTGCTTGGGCACCAGTTATAAACTTCCTTTC
>CALLAD010000023.1 GCA_938002625.1 uncultured Aquificaceae bacterium | reverse complement strand
ATAGTGAGCTCGGAAAGGGACATAGGGGCAGAGGATATATTGAAAAGCCTTAAGGATGTTGGTGAGGAATTTGGGCTTTTTATAGTATGTAAAGAATTGGAAGATGTATTATATCCTCAATGGGAAGCCCTTTATAGGATAGTGGTTTTTGGATATGATAGACCTGGTATAGTTTACAGTGTAGCCTCAAAGCTTGCAGATCTTGGCTTCAACATAAGCGACCTAAGGACGGAGAAGAGAGGAAGCTTATACGTTATGCTAATGGAGGTAGAAGGTAAGGAAAACATGGAACATATTCTCAAGGAAGCAATGGAAGAGGTAAAGGAAGCTATGGGTGTGGATATATCCATAGAAAGGGAAGAGGGGGAAAGATTGTGAAAAAACTGGAAATAATAACCTATCCCGATGAAAGGCTAAAGATCCCTTCCCTTGAAGTTGTGGAGTTTGGAAAATCCCTTGAAGTTTTTGTAGAAGACCTTGTATATACCATGAAAACCTCTCCCGCGTGTGTTGGTATAGCTTCACCCCAGGTAGGAGTACATAAAAGAATAATAGTAGTGGACACGTCCAATTCAAAACATAGGGAAAATAAAAAAAGCCACGGCTTGCTCGTGCTTATAAATCCACGTATAGTTGAATTTGATGGAGAGATTATTGTAAGAGAAGGATGCTTAAGCGTACCCGATTATACAGGTAACGTAAGAAGGCATTATTGGATAAAGGTTCAAGCCCTTGACCTTAAAGGAAACCTTCTGGAATTTGACACAGAGGGCTTTGAAGCGGTGGTTATACAACATGAAATAGACCACTTGGATGGCAGAGTCTTTTTAGAAAGGCTTGTGTCACCAAAGGATCTGTTTAGGAGAAAGGTTTACAAAAGCTAAAGCAATTCTTTGGGTATTGGCCCCAATCTTTTTAGTTTTCTCTGAATGATGTCCTGTGAATACTTTTCAAGATAGTATACGATGGTTTCTACCCTTATCTTTATGCTTCCCGCTGGTTTGGTTTCGTCCAGTTCTCCGAATTTAAAATATAAGGTTCCAGAGCTTTCCACTATCTTTTGTACTGGTGTAAAGGTAGGCTGATCCATGCCACATTCATAGCTGGAAAGCCTAATTACGCCCGTAATCCAAGGGAATCGTGCAGAAAACTTAGCTGCCCATATTATTTCATTGGTGTTGGAGCTATAAGAAGATATCCAAACATCAGATATATCAAAGGGACTCTTTATAATACCTTCCTCTATTTCTTTACCAAAGAGCCAGTTTAGTAGCCAATCTTCTAAAGGTAAATAGTTATACCAAAGCACAGGGTAGCCATAAGGTTGAAATTCTGCGTCTATTTCGTGGCCTATGCCCGGGTCCATATGGTATGGGCGGGCAAGAATAAGGATTGCTGATTTTTGGTCTTTTACACACCACTTTATAATTTCAAGGCTTTTGCTTCTTATTTCCCTTTCAAAGGATTCAAGGTCTTTAAAACCCTCCCTTACCGCCCTTACTACCTCTTCAAAGGTAAGATTGGGAATAACATGCTTTAAGGACTCCCAAAAGTATTTGGGCAAAAGCTCTGGCTCTCCAAAGGGTACAAAGGGAGAAACAAAGCTTATGCCCCTTTCCTTAAATTCATCCCTTTCTTTCAAAAATCCAGCCTTTATATTTTCAACACTCATCATTACCCGAGTACAGGAAAGGGTGTCCAAAACATGACCCCTCAGGAAGGAGGGAAGGGAATAAATCATGGGCACAAACAGAAGGTTTATATCCTTGTTTAAAAGTTCTCCCATATGCCCAGCCAAAGCTTTTACTGGATAGCAAGAATCCATAGAGATTCTTCCCTTTCCGTAGCTTCTGTACTGCTCCTCCGATGTATCGGAACTAAAGACTATCTTTCCAACACCAAGGGCATTAAAGAAGCCAATCCAAAAGCGATGGGTACCCCAAATATTAAGGAACTTGGGAATACCTACCCTAAGGGACCTTCTGTCCTGTAGACCTTTTAAAGGCTTCTTTTTTAACGAAATCAGCGATGTTAGGAAATTCATTTTTTACCCTCTCCATCTTTTCCTTTATTACCTTTAATTCCCTTTCATCCTCCACAAGACCCTTTGGGCAAGCATTGTTAAATATTATCCTAACCCACCCTGGTTCTAATGGTACCTTACTCCAAGGCCTACCTTCACCCTCTCCAATATAAACATCTATAAAACTTCTTTGACAGTTAATGGGACACCAATTGCAAATAGTATCCTTTGAGGTAATAGACCTGTAGCTTAGTTTTTCTATAGCCTCAAAACCTCTAAAACTGCTTCTTCCATGCTTTTGATAATGCTCCAAAGCTACCAAGGCGGCACCTATGGCGCCAGCTTCTCCAGAATAAGGATGTACGTATATTTCGGCATCGGGAATGCGAGCCTTTATAAAGTCTATTTGAGCCTTTACAACTGCCAAGTTTCTGTGTGTACCTCCTTGAAGTATAAACTTTTTACCAACTTGGGCTAAGTTATTTATATTCCCGGCGTAAATCCAAACATTAAAGGGTAAAACATGACAAAGACCAGCCAAAATCTCCTCTGCCTTCCATCCCTTCCTTTGCTGGTTAACTATGTCACTTTGTAGAAATACACCACATCCCATGGTAAAGCTTGGCATAGCTTTTGCGGAAAAGGCTTTATCTGCTATTTCCCAGAGAGGAATATTAAACCTTTCTGCAACACCCTGAAGAAAGGCACCATTTCCAGAAGAACATTGGGAGTTAAGCCTAAAATCTACAACGGAACCTTGGCGGAGTATCATAATTTTTACATCAACGCCACCCACATCGCATATACAATCGGCATCTGGAAAAAAGTGAAGTCCAGCGGTGGCGTGTGCAACGGTTTCTACTATTCCCACATCGGCACCCAAAATGTCCTTCAAAAGATCCTTCCCATAGCCTGTTATGCCAAGGGCTAAAACTTTACCATCCTGAAGGTATTCTTTTATCTGTCTAAATATTTCCTTTGCATCCTCTATAGGATTTCCTTTGCTAAGGCTGTAGCAAGAAAAGACTATTTCTTTGTCGGGTGTAATGCATACAGCTTTTGCTGTGGTAGAACCAAAATCGCAGCCTATTATAACCTCCTTCACTCTTTTGGGAATTATCTTATTCTCTACCACATAAGAGTAGTTTCTTTTAAAGCTTTCCAACTCTTCCACAGAAGCCACAAGGCCCCTCTTACCTTCCTTTAGCTTCTGCTCATACTGACCTTCTTCTATCCACCAGAGGAGCTTTTCATAACCCTTGTATATTCCATCATTTTCCTCAAGGGCTGTAAACACACAACCAAGGCTTGCGTAGTAAAGGGAATTTTCTGGAACTATGACAAGCTCTTCCATTTCCTCTTTACTAAAATCTCCTACTCCCCTTTCCTTCCAAAGCCTTTGTAGGTGAACCCTCCATGCCTCTTGTAAACCCCTATAGAAAAGGTTTGGACCACCAAGAAGTAGTACCTTTGGTAATGGAATATTTCCTTTGGTAAGCTGTGAAAGATTTTGATAAACTACGGCATCAAAAAGGGAAGCCATAATCTCTTCCGTAGAAACTCCAGCTTTTATAAGGGAGTTCACATCAGCCTCTGCAAAAATACCACACTTAGAGCTTACACGATAAAGGGTATACCCTTCGTAGCCCATTTTGGAAAGGGCGTCCATATCTATTCCAAGCTTTCTTCCTATTTTTTCTATAAAGGTTCCCGTTCCACCAGCGCATACATTTTGCATATAAACTTGCTTATTTTTCCTACCATCCTTTTCCTTGATAAAGATAGTTTTCATATCCTCGCCGCCTATCTCGCTCACAAATCTAACATCTGGATGAAGCTTCTCTACTGCGGTAGCCACGGCCACTACTTCTTGTACGAACCTTGCACCTATAAGATCACCCACAAAGCCACCACCAGAGCCCGTTATGTATACCCTATCCCTTCCAGCCTTAAAGCCATGCTTATTCTCAAGCCTAAGCAAAAATTCCAAAACCTTTTCCGCTTGCTTTGTGTTATGCCTTTCATAGGCTTTATCAAGGATATTTCCCTCTTTATCGGTTAAAACATATTTACAAGTTGTGCTTCCTACGTCAATGCCAAGTAATAACATGGCTTATCCCCTTACAGGCTTACCCATAAGCTTGGCAATGTGTAGTACATAGTTGCTGGCGGTAGCCGCATATCCATAATGGGGTATTTTATAGGTAGCCCTTTTTATGTAAGGATTCTTTTCTTCAAATTCTCTTATATCCTCTATGCTAAGTTTTGTTTTCTCAAGCACCTCTTCAAATTCCTCCTTTGCCCTTTTCTTTGCAGAAGTTAAGACCATTTGGCATCTTGAATAGGCATGTACCTCTGCATCTCCCTTTATTTCAATGGGAGCATATAAAAGGTCTGGATAATCTCCAAGCACCTTAGCCATGGCACCTATGGACATAGTATTTGGTAAACAACCATATGGAGAAAGCTCACATACCATATGGGCATACCTTTTTTTATAAGCATGGATAGCCTTACCTATTAGCATATGTCCCTCGCCGCCTGTTAACCTATAATGGAAATAGGGTTTTGCTAAATCTTTTAATTCCCTTTGATCTGGCAATGGGTTGGGTATGTTGTTTAAAGCCTTTCTTAGTCTATTGTATACAAATCTATAAAGATATGCTATGCTGCTAATAGCGAGTTTCTTAGGGTAGTAGTTTTTAACAAAGCCCTTTGCATCTTCCAATTTAAAAAGCTCCATGTTTATAAGGTAGTCCATCCAAACGGCTATGGGTGGTGGGATAACTTCTGCTCCTTCCTTTTCAAGCCATCTTTTTATGTTGTAATTGCCATCCCCCTCATGGGTCTGTAACCAAAACTCTCCCGTTATCTTTACCCTTGGCTTCACCCTTAACCTATCTACTTCTATCTCATCCCATAGCTTTCTAACTTCCTTTAAAGCATCCACAAAATACCCCGTAAACACATGCCAGAGGAGGGAATCTATCTTTTTACCCTTTATTGGTCTGTTTTTTAGCTTTTCATACAGAATTTCTATGCTTTCTCTTACCACTCTGTCTGTTTGTCCCTCCACTACTTCATAAGGACGTGTTGCATATTCCATATCTGTTATCAAATCTCCAAAAAACATGGAATATACAAGCCCAAAGGTTAAGGGCATGCTTATTTCCAAACCACCACCGGGAGCCGATTGTTCCATTCTAAGAAGATCCAAAAGGAAAAGCCTAAAATCCCTTAGATTTAGGCCTTCAAGAACCCTCTCATAAGACTCGTGATATTGACCAAACCTACAAGGTCCGCAGGCTCCTATGGTAACAAAGATATATCTATTTTTAACCCCGTCTTCTCCTTCCCTTTCTCTTATGCTCATAAGAGTCCTTGCAAGATTCCCAGCAGTAAAGGTAGTAGGACAGCATGCACCAACATCTATAAACTCCTTACCTATATCCAAGTCAACCCTTTCAATCTGTGGTAGTGGTTGGCTTTTGTATCCCATCCTTTCCAAAGATCCTTGTATAAGCCTTTCATGCTTCCACGTTAGCCCGCCAAAAAGTATAGTAGTCTCAGACTTTTCCTCTTTGGTAAAGGGTCTTGGTTTGTAAGCTCTATAGTGGATTTCCTTTGTTTCCATACTTATCCCTCCTTGGGTTTTTAAAAATTTATTCCCTTAAAGTCCCTTTTTCCTTATGCCATATATCATAAAAAACACAAAGCCGTACTTCTACATTACTTTGCTATAATACTTTTATGACTAAAAGGGTTATTCTTGCTTACTCTGGTGGTCT
>CALLAD010000022.1 GCA_938002625.1 uncultured Aquificaceae bacterium | reverse complement strand
GCTGGAGTTGGTGGGCCGCCAAATTCTTCTACAAGATAATCGTACCTTCCACCCGCTATAACCGTGAGCCCAAAATCTATGGATACCGCCTCAAAAACCGTCTTTGTATAATAATCAAGCCCTCTAACCAAGTTAGGGTTTTCCCTATATGGAATGGAAAGAAGATTTAGATATTCCTTCAACTTTGAATAATGCTCTTTACATTCATCGCAAAGGAAATCCACCATCTTTGGAGCTTCCTTTACTGCTTCTTTGCATGTTGGTACTTTACAATCAAGAACCCTAAGGGGATTTTTGTCTTTTCTATCAAGGCAAACTTCACACAAGCCACCTTCTATGCCCTTAAGATAATCTATTAAAGCTGATCTATAAGCTGGCCTACAGACTTTGCAACCTATGGAGTTTATTTCTATAACCGCCTCTAATTTTAAATCCTGTAGGATTTCGTACACTAATTGAATTATTTCTGCATCTACTATAGGATCAAGGGATCCAAAGACTTCTGCTCCAATTTGATGGAATTGTCTATATCTTCCAGCCTGAGGGCGTTCATACCTAAACATAGGCCCTTCGTAGAAAAGCTTTGCGTAAGGCTTTATAGCATATAGTTTATTCTGCACGTAGGCCCTTACTACGCCAGCGGTACCTTCTGGCCTAAGGGCTAACCACCTTCCTTTCCTATCTTGGAAAGAAAACATCTCTTTCTGAACTATATCCGTTGCCTCCCCTATACTCCTCTGGAAAACCTCAAGATATTCTACTATGGGAAGAATTATTTCTTCAAAGTTGTAAAGCCTTAACTTACTTCTCACAAGATCGGAAATGTATCTAAACTTTTTGGCTTCTTCTCCAATAAGGTCGTGAAATCCTCTAACGCTTTGGAACTCTTGCATAATTTATTATTGTATAATTTTTGATCAGTATACTATGGTCAAATTTTTACCCTTTTTGAATTGGTTAAAGGATTACAATAGGCAAGATTTTTATAGGGATTTAATAGCAGGGCTTACTGTTGCTGTTATCCTTGTACCTCAATCTATGGCTTACGCCCTTATAGCTGGACTTCCTCCTGTTTATGGCTTATATGCCGCTTCAATTCCAGTAATAGTGGCAGCTCTCTTTGGAAGTTCTCCCCAATTGGCCACGGGACCTGTCGCAATAGTAGCCTTTTTAACCTTTGTTTCTTTAAACTCCTATGCAAAACCAGGGGAGGAGGAATTTATACAACTTGCCATAGCCTTAGCTTTCTTAGTTGGGATAATCCAGCTTGCTATAGGAATATTCAGGCTTGGCTTTCTTGTGAATTTTGTTTCCCACGCAGTAATAATAGGCTTTACCAATGCGGCGGCTATTATAATAGCAACCACACAAGTGCCAGCCCTTTTGGGAATAAAGTTGGAGCAAAAAGAGTTTATATTCCAAAATTTGTATGAGATATTTATAAACTTGCCGCAAACAAACCCTTATACCCTTGCCGTAGGTTTAGGATCCTTGGCCATAATTTTGGGTTTAAGAAAAGTAAACAAAAATATACCATCCGCCTTAATTGCCGTGATCCTTTTTACTTTTTTGTCTTACTTCTTTTCCTTTGAAAGCTATGGTATAAGAGTGGTGGGGGATATTCCAAAGGGCATTCCTTTACCAACTTTTCCCAAAATGGACATTAACCTCTTGGATCGCATGCTAAGCGAGGCTTTTATTATAGCCTTGGTTGGTTTTATGGAAGCTTATGCTATAGCCAAGTTTATAGCAAGTCAGACAAAGCAAAAGATAGATGTGAATCAAGAGTTAGTGGGTCAGGGTCTTGCCAACTTAATAGGATCTTTCTTTAAGAGCTTTCCCGTGAGCGGATCCTTTTCACGTTCTGCGGTAAACTTTCAGGCGGGAGCCAAGACGGGAATAGCAAATATAATAAGTGCAAGCTTTGTAATAGCCACCATCCTATTGGTAGCTCCTCTTCTTTATTATCTACCAAGGGCAGTGCTTTCCGCAATAGTCATAACTGCCGTCATGAGTCTTGTAAAACCACACCAATTTATTCATCTTTGGAAAACAAGCCGTTACGATGGTATACCTGCTATATCTACTTTCGCTCTTTCTTTTGTAATGAAGCCCGATTATGCCATCTTCATAGGTATTTTCCTTTCTCTATCCCTATTTCTCTGGAGAAGCCTTTATCCAAGAATAGTGAGGATGTCAAAGGATCCAGTCAGTAGCACCTTTATAAATGCAGAAGCCAACAACTTGCCCATCTGTCCACAGATTGAAATAGTAAGGCCAGAAGCATCCTTCTACTATGCAAACGTAGAAAACATAGTAGCACAGATAGAGAAAATAGTGGAAGAAAAGCCCGCTCTTAAGTATTTGGTAATAGATGGAGAATCGGTAAACTATATAGATAGTACCGCCTTAGAGGTTTTACACGACTTTTATCAAGATTTAAGGAAAAAGGGTATAAGCTTGGTATTCGTAAATGTAAAAGCACCCTTAGAAGAAGTCATGCGTAAATCTGGCTTTTTGGAAATTTTGGGAAAGGAGAATATACTCCCCTCCAAGGGCTATGCAGTAGGGCATCTTTTTAAGAGTATAGATCATCAATACTGTGCAAAAATTTGTCCTTTTGCCATATTTAATGAATGCTATACGGTGAAGGAATATGTAAAGTTTGAGATTGCTAAAAATCCTATAAAGGATATATACGAACACATGTCTGGTTATGAAGAAGTAGACGTATGCGCTGGCAAAGCCTATAGCAATCTACTTTTAAGGTATGGAGGAAAAGAAATAGAATTAAGCAAACAAGACTTTTACACGGATGGGCACGCTATTTATTTACCATCCACAAAGATTGTAAAATTGGATGATAAACTCATATCCCTTGGAAACCTGTGTAACAAGAAGGCATGCATTATGAAAAACGGGTTCGTTTATCTTGGCAAAGATGTGGAAGAGATTGTAGAAAATCTTTTAAGAATTATTAAGTAATTTAGGTTTAAATAAAAGAGGCTTCATCATTGCTGAAAAATCACCTTGTAAGCTTATAACTTCTGCCATTTTTAACCTCCAAACCTTAATTTTGATGCCAAATAAACTATAAAAAGACTAAGAAAAAGATTTATAAAACCTAAAAGCCTTGCCATGCTTCTATGAAAGCCAGAAGATACGGATTTTGGACCAAAGTATAGGTCATGGGTTAAAGAAACTAAAAGAACCAGAAGAAAAACACCTATTTTATAAAGCAAAGTTCTTGTATAAGCATGGGAAAGGTCAAATAGTCCAGACAATCCTACTATATTATAGGCGTTTATAAGGCCTGTTATAAAGAGTGCAGATAAAGATATAAGGGTACCATAAAAGCTAAAAGTTCTTCCCACCTCTTGAAAAACTTGGTCCCTTATTGGTAGCTTTCTTACATAAGGTGCTACTACAGGGAAGCAAAGATAAGATGTAAAAAGAGCACCAATTCTTTCATAGTAAATCTTCACTTATATTTTAACATAAAAAAAATAAAAGCCCCCATAAGGGGGCTAATCTTTTAGTCGAGCTCTGGCATTTCTGGGCTTGGTGCCTTTTCCTTCTTTTCTTCTGGAATTTCGGCCACAAGAGCTTCCGCTGTTAACATGGTTCCAGCTACAGAAGCGGCATTTTGTATTGCTGTTCTTACCACCTTTGTTGGGTCTATAATTCCGGCTTCTATCATATCCTTGTATTCTCCCACGGATGCATCAAATCCCCAGCTTTTACCCTTTTCCTTTCCAAGCTGCAATACTTTTTCAAGTACAACATACCCCTCAAATCCAGCGTTTGCTGCTATTTGCCTAAGGGGCATTCTGCAAGCCTTTTTGATTATGTCAATACCAACTTGTTGATCAGGATTATCCACCTTTAGGTCCTCAAGGGCTTCGGAAGCTCTTACCAATGCCACACCACCACCAGGTACTATACCTTCCTCAACTGCAGCCTTTGTTGCATGCACGGCATCTTCAACTCTTGCCTTCTTTTCTTTTAACTCTGCTTCGGTAGCCGCGCCTACTCTGATAATGGCTACACCGCCAGAAAGCTTTGCAAGCCTTTCTTGAAGCTTTTCTCTATCATAGTCCGATGTGGTTTCAACAATTTGCTTTTTGATTTGCTCTATCCTTGCTTGGATGTTTTCCTTTGAACCTTTGCCGCCCACTATTGTGGTATTGTCCTTATCCACTATAACCTTGTCTGCCCTGCCAAGCATATCAAGGGTTACACTTTCAAGCTTTATACCAAGCTCCTCTGTTATTGCAGTTCCAC
>CALLAD010000021.1 GCA_938002625.1 uncultured Aquificaceae bacterium | reverse complement strand
AAGGTAAAGATGGAAGGATTGAAAGATAAAAAACCTAACCAAATATCGGGGGGTCAAAAACAAAGAATAGCCCTAATAAGAGCCCTTGCAAGGGAACCAAGGATTCTGCTTTTGGACGAACCACTATCGGCCATTGATGAGGAACTAAGAAAAGAGCTTCAGGGAGAGTTAAAAAGCTTTCAAAGGGAATATGCAATTCCAACCATAATGGTAACCCATAGCAAAGAAGAAGCCCTTAAGCTTGCAGACAGAATCATAAAAATGGAAAAGGGAAAGATTAAAGAAGAGGAAAGGCCAGAAGAATTTTGGGTGGATGCCTGCGTGGATATAGTGGAGAAGAAATATACTCAGGACGCTCTTTTGCTCGTGATTAGGGTAAAGGATAAGCTATTAAGGGTAAAGCTTGATGATAGGGGATTATAGCCTTCTTAACAAAATTTTAACAATTCCCCTGTAGAGTATTATAATAAAAGGAGGATGGCTATGAAGCTTTTTCAGGAACTTGAAGAGACAAAAAATTTAGTGCTTAGAATGTCTGGACTTGTAAAGGATGCTGTAGATAAGGCTATAGAAGCCTTAAACAAGCAAGATGTGAATATTGCGGAAGAAGTGATAAAGGGGGATGATCAAATTGACCAAATGGAAGTGGAAATAGAGAGAAGATGTATTAGAATGATAGCACTGTACCAACCAGAAGCTGTGGACCTAAGGCTAATAATGGGTATGTACAAGATAGTTTCCGATCTTGAAAGAATAGGCGATGAGGCCCAAAATATAGCAGAAAGAGCTATTCTTTTAGCTCAGGAACCTCCTTTAAAACCATACATAAACCTTACCCTAATGGCTGCAAACGTTAAAAGTATGGTAGAAGACGCTGTTCTTTCCTTTTTCCAAAGAGATGTAGAATTGGCAAAAAAGGTAATAGAAAGGGATGCGATGGTAGATGAACTTTATCACCAAGTACAGAGAGAGTTGATAACCTATATGCTGGAAGATCCAAGGAATATAAAAAGGTCCCTTCACCTTTCCTTTATAGCAAGGCATTTTGAAAGAATGGCAGACCATGCGGAGAATATAGCGGAAATGACCATATACTGGTCTGAAGGAGAAATGGTAAAACATCAACATATAACGGAGAAGGACATGCATTGAAGCTTTACATAGCCTTTTTCCTTTTCCTTCTCTTCTTTATTGGTATAAACATAGCCTTTCTTGATAATCTAAGGAAACTCTGGAATATTAGTTATCCTATCGTCCTTCTCGTTATAAACCTTGACCTTTTAGTTTTATTCTTGGTGTTTATCCTTTTCTTTAGAAAGTTTATAAAAACATATATTTCTGGAAAGAAGGGTCCTCTTAGAAAAAAGCTTTCTATAAGTCTTATGCTTTACATAATAACACCCCTTATATTTCTAAATTTGGCTACTTCTATAATCCTTTTGCAATCTACTAAATCCTTTATAAGCGGTCAATTAAAGGAATTGGCAACAAGCTCAGAAAAGCTCGGTTTTTTAATTCAAGATAGGGAAAGGAGGTACATGGAAGTCTACAGGGAAATGTTTAGTTTTTTGAAGGAAAAGGGAAAGTTAGAGGATTTTAGTACATTAAGCGGTGTTAAAGGAGTGTATAGGGATCCTGAATGTAGGGAGGATATAAAGGAAGATACAATGATCCTTTGCGTGGATAATTACAAGATAGTTATCGCAAGGGAAGGTAAAGTAGAAGGCTTGGCAGAAAACATCAAAAGCACCACTATGGAACTTAGGAACATGGTAAGGGCGAGGGATATTATTGGTGGTATATACGTATATTTTCTTGTGCTGGCTGGCTTTGTATCCTTTTTATCGGCAGTATGGTTTGGAAACCTTATAGCAAGGTACATTAGCTTGCCATTAGAAAAGCTTTCCCAGAAAGCCAAGGAAATAGCCAAGGGAAATTTTGATGTAAACCTTGAAATTCCACAAACAAGGGATGAGATTCAGGAGCTTGCCCAGACCTTTTATATAATGAAGGAAGAGTTAAAAAGAATATACAGCAGATTAAGAGAAGAGAAGGAAACCCTTCTTAGGCTTTTTAATGCATTACCAGTGGGTATAGTCTTTATCTCCAAAGACGGGGAAAAATTTCAGAACGCCATTTACGAGGAACTATCAAAAAAGACCAACGTAAGGGAAAGCTCTATTGAGTTGGACATAGGAAGGGTGATTATCTATGAAGATCTGGAGGCGGTTATTCTGGCAGAAAGGTTCAAAACATGGCAGATGGCGGTAAAGAGAATAGCCCATGAGATAAAGAATCCCTTAACTCCCATAAGCCTAAACTTAGAAAGGCTGATAAGAGCCTTTGAGAAGGGAGATTTTAACAAGGAAAAGGTTATTCAATTAACCAGCTTGATACTAAGCGAGCTTGAAAGGATAAGGAGGACTATAGATCAATTTCGTAGCCTTTCTATGGAGGTGGAGCCAGAATTTAAGGAGCTTAACCTTACAGACCTTATAAGACAGGTGGCAAGGATATACGAGGATTTGATGATAGAGGTTAATGGAAGTATAAAAGTTGTTGGTGATGAAAGGCTTTTGAGGGATATGTTCTTTAATCTGTTTAATAATAGTCTTGAATGGGGGGCGAAAAGAGTATGGTTAGAAATAGAAGAGAATAGAATGGTTTACAAGGATGATGGCGTAGGCATAGAGGAGGGTAAAGAAGAGGTTATCTTTTTACCCTATCATTCGGAAAATCCAAAGGGTATGGGGTTGGGACTTGCCATAGTGAAACATATAGCGGAGCTACATGGCTGGAAGGTTAAAGCCCTTCCTAAGAAGGAAGGTTTTTATATGGTATTTGAATTTAAGTCCAACAAGGGCAATATTTGAAGTAATTTTATAAGATGATTTTCCCAAACTACCTCCAATTCTTCCATAACTACTCTTTCTTGCTCTTCTAAGGGCAAAGCTTTAAAGCTTTGAGATTTAACTCCCCTTTCGTGTAAAAGTAAGGGTATAAAGACCTTACCTAT
>CALLAD010000020.1 GCA_938002625.1 uncultured Aquificaceae bacterium | reverse complement strand
GTTTCTAAAATTGTTACATTGGGATCCCACATGAAAGGTTATACCGTAGGGAACAAGTCCCTTGCTTTGGGCGTATTCCAGTATATCCAAGGCAAGGTCTACATCAACTCCAAACTTTTTTGATAGGGGCCAATCGCTTCCTTCGTTTGGAACTACAATTCTTGCGTAAACTCTGGATCTTGGAGCTATTCTTGCTATCTTGTCAACCTCTGTAAAGGAATCTACCACAAATCTATTAGCTCCAGACTTGTAGCAATACTCTATAAAGTCTGGGGGTTTTATGGGATTGCTTGATATAATTCTGTCCCCCCTTACTCCAAAGCTTAGAACTTTTTTTAACTCTTCCGAGGAAGCCACTTCAAAACCAGAACCAAGCTCTGCAAGGGTTTTAATTATTTCTATATGGTCATTAGCCTTTACGGCATAGTATACCTTAAATTGGGGAAAATGGTACTTGATTTCTAAGTACCTACTCCTGATGCCTTGCAAGTCAACAAGTAGGGTGGGAGTTTTTTTTGGGAAAAGGTAGGGCTTAATATGCTCCCTTTCTGATATAAACTCCCTGAAATACTTTTTTACAAACTCGTACTGTATACTAAGGGGCTCTATGGCTTCCTTTTGCATTATAGCTTAATAATATAAGCCTGCTTGTGTATATTGGGTAAAGGAAGTATTATAATATTCCTTATACTACACCTCACGGCCCGTAGCTCAACTGGATAGAGCGTGGGACTACGGATCCCAAGGTTGCGGGTTCGACTCCCGCCGGGCTGGTTTTTTCATAAAATTTTCACAAAAATTTCATTAAAATTATATCATCAAAAAACTTCAAAGGAGGACATCCCATGAAAAAAGTACCATTGGGAAGCTTTTTAGTAGGAGGCTTGGTTTTTGCACAGCCTAATATTAAGGTGGAGGATGCATGGGTAAGAGCTGTACCACCCACTTCCAAGATGTCGGCAGCTTACATGGTTATAAAGAACGAGGGAAATGAGGCAGACAAGCTTATAGACGCTTCCAACAATGCATCACAAATTACAGAGATCCACGAAACTGTTGAAGGAAAGATGAGAAGGATAAAAGCCCTTGAAATTCCAGCGGGTAAAAAGGTAGAGCTAAAGCCAGGGGGCTATCACATAATGCTAATTAACTTAAATAAGCCTTTAAAAGAAGGGGATAAGGTGGAGCTTGTTTTAAAGTTTGAAAAATCTGGGGAAATAAAGGTGGAAGCTCCAGTAAGGAAGGGTGCAAAACATATGAAGCATGAACATCACCATCATCACCATCATTAATAGAATTCTCAAAGGCAGGGTGTTTGCCCTGCCATCTCAAATTGACTTTCCTCATACCCATAATCCTTTGTAAACCTTATAATCTAATAAAAAATCTCAAAAGGAGGAAATGTTATGCCAGTACACAAGCTACAACCAAAGGACCATTTAAAGCCATCTAACTTAAAGGGAATTTCCAACGAGCAGATAGAACCCCACTTTGAAGCTCACTATAAGGGCTACGTGACCAAGTACAACGAAATCCAAGAAAAGCTTGCCGATGCCAACTTTTCCGACAGGTCCAAAGCGAACCAAAACTATTCCGAGTATAGGGAGCTAAAGGTAGAGGAAACCTTTAACTATATGGGTGTTGTACTTCATGAGCTTTACTTTGGACATCTTGGAGCAAAGGGGGAGCCATCGGAAGCCCTTAGGAAAAAGGTAGAGGAAGATTTTGGGTCTTGGGATGCCTGTGTGGCGGAAATAAAGGCTGCTGGCATAGCCTTTAGGGGCTGGGCAATACTTGGACTTGATATATTCTCTGGGAGGCTTGTGGTAAACGGCCTTGATGCCCATAACCTGTATAACTATACAGGGCTTATACCCTTAATAGTGCTTGATACTTATGAGCATGCCTATTATGTAGACCAAAAGAATAAAAGACCACCATACATAGATGCTTTCCTTCAAAATTTAAACTGGGATGTTATAAACGAAAGATTTGAAAGGGCCACAAAGGTTCATGAGCTCTTGAAAGACTTCATAAAATAACCTCTTGGGGCTTTTGCCCCAATTTTATCCATCCTTCTTCTTTACTAAGACAGATTTTCTTAACTCCGTCATAGTTTATTTCCCTTGAAACTCTGTACTTATAAGGTTCCTCTATAAAGGCTTTCATATGTTCCTTAGAGTCAAAATAAAGCAAGCTTTTGCTGTCCATAAGGACACAATAGTCCGATTGGGTATTTATATAAGAACCACACACGGGGCACCGAGTCCCTAACTTTGGTGGTGGTGGAAAATTATCTTTAATTTTTTTCACACGGTAGGCCCTGAGAAAAAGAAAAAGACTAATGAGAATTATGAGTAAATCGGCCAATATTACGCCCAAAAGGAACAAGTATTTTGTCAGTATGCCCACCAGTATGGCAAAGAAACCTATTAGGTTAACCAAAAAGACGGAAAAAGTATAGAGGAGGGGAAACTCCCTTATAAGCATAAAAATGGCAAAGAAGAACCCAAAAACTTGTATAAACCTTGCTATTATAATAAGAAGGTTTATAAAATCCCATTCCTCTTGAGACATGCCTGATATTATATTTTAGATTAAGCCCTATGGAGTTCAATGAGAAAGGTAGTGGTATTGACGGCACTCTCTCCTGTGGCATCCTTAAAGGATGTCTCTATCCTGAAGAAGTATCCTTTTCGGGATAAGCGGGGAAAACCCGAGAGGGCACAGCTCCTGCTCTGTGGGACAGGGGCGTAGCCTATGGATATTTA
>CALLAD010000019.1 GCA_938002625.1 uncultured Aquificaceae bacterium | reverse complement strand
CTTTGCAGGACGCTTGCACATCTTTTACATACTTCCCCTTCAAACTCCGCTTCTGAATAGTATAACCAGCACCTTGGACATTTTTTACCAACAGCTCTTGAAGCACCTACTTTTATATCATCCCCTTCTATTCTATAATCTCCGCCTTCTTTAAACTCTACGCCGCTTACTGTAAAGAAATACTTAAGATAGTCCTCATATTTTCTTGCAATCTCCCCTTTATCTCCCCAAATATAAACATGAGCCTCGTAAGGGTGGTTTATAACCTTATTTTGCCTTGCCAACTCTATTGCTTTCATAATGTATTCCCTTAAGTCTATGAGAAATTGGTAATCCTTGAGAAGCTCCTGATCTATCAATTCTTCCCTTGGTTCTGGAATATGGTACATAAAAACACTATCTGGAAGCTCTTGGTCTATTTTGCGCAAATGCTCCCAAGCTTCTTCTGCCGTAAAACTAAGAAAGGGAGCAATAGAAGTTATAAGGGCTTGTGCAAGGTGGTATAAAACTGTTTGAGCAGACCTTCTTTCCCAGCTGTCTTCTCCATATACGTATAACCTATCCTTTAGCACGTCAAGATAAAGGCTTGAAAGCTCTACGGAGCAGAAATTCCTTATAAGGTGATAAACCCTATGAAAGGTATAGTTTTGGTAATGCTGATGAACTTCTTTTAGAACCTTTTGAAGATAGGATAACATCCAACGATCAAAGTGGTGCAGATCCGAGTAGGGTATTGCCTTGTTAGGGCTATAATCGTAAAGATTTCCAAGTATAAACCTTATGGTGTTTCTTATTTTTTTGTAGTCTTCTACAAGTCTTTGGATTATGCCCTTTCCAAGCCTTACATCCTCCGTGTAGTCTTCCGATACAACCCAAAGCCTGAGTATATCGGCACCATATTGGCTTATTATCTCTTGTGGAGATACCACATTGCCCAAAGATTTGGACATTTTCCTTCCCTTTTCGTCCACGGTAAACCCATGGGTAAGCACTGCCTTATAGGGAGCTTCTCCATAGCTTGCCACCGACTCAAGCAAAGAAGCCTGAAACCATCCCCGATGTTGGTCAGAGCCCTCAAGATATAAATCCGCCCTTTCTATTCCCCTCTTTCTTAGCACTTGAGCATGGGAAGAACCAGAATCAAACCAAACATCCAAAATATCCTCTTCCTTTATAAAATCCTCCGAGCCGCAGTTGGGACATTTAAAAGCCTCTGGTAATAGTTCTTTAGCCTCCTTTTCAAACCATATATCGGCACCCTGTGGAGCTTCTTCCACCTTTTTGGCTACAAATTCAAAAATGCTTTCTTCCGTTATTACGCTTCCACACGCCTTGCAATAGAAAACAGTTATAGGAACTCCCCAATATCTCTGCCTTGATATGCACCAATCGGGCCTATTCTCTACCATACTTGCTATTCGGTTTCTTCCATAATGAGGTATCCACTGAACTTTATCTATTTCCTCAAGGCTTTTCTCCCTTAAGCTTTTTTCTCCTACTTTTGCAGACATGCTTATAAACCATTGGGGAGTAGCCCTAAAGATGACGGGATTTTTGCATCGCCAACAGTGTGGATAAGAGTGCTTAATGGAGCTTTCATACAAAAGAAGCCCTCTTTTCCTTAAATCTTCTATTATTAAGGGATTGGCTTCAAAGACCCTCTTGCCCTTTATAAAATCTGGAGCAGGATCTACAAAACGCCCTTCATCATCCACGGGAGCAAAGGGCTCAAGACCATACCTTAGGCCCACCGTATAATCCTCCCTACCATGCCCAGGAGCCATATGAACCAATCCCGTACCAGTAGAAAGGTCTACAAACTCCGAGGGATAAACCCTGTTTAACCTTTCACCATAAGGAGCATAATAATAAAGACCAACAAGCTGAGATCCCTTTACCTGCTTTATTATCTCGCCTTCAATTTTTGTAGTTGCCTTTAATTCTTCAAGCCTTTCCCTTGCAAGGATATAAACTTCATTGCCGCTTTTGAAATAAACGTAATCGTAATCCTCACCAACCATTACGCCAAGGTTGGCTGGAAGAGTCCACGGTGTGGTAGTCCATATAAGAAGGTATGTATTCTCCTCATCCCTTAGAGGAAATTTAACGTATATGCTTGGATCCTCTTTTTCGTAATACTCTACTTCCGCCTCCGCCTCCGCCGTTTTGTCATAAATACACCAATAGACGGGCTTTTTACTTTTTACGATAAGCCCTTTTGAAAATATCCTTCCAAGCTCTCTTATCTCCTGAGCCTGATAGGATGGATCCATAGTAATATAAGGATTTTCCCAATCTGCCAAAACACCAAGGCGTATAAATTCCTCCTTTTGGATTTCTACAAACTTTTGGGCATACTCCCTGCAAAGCTTCCTGAAGGCAACTTTACCAAGCTCTTCTTTTGAAAGCTTCTTAGCCTTTAGCTCCTTTTCTACTTGCTGCTCTATGGGCAAGCCATGACAATCCCAACCGGGCACAAAGTCCACATGGTAACCCGATAGTAACTTGTACTTAACTATTACATCCTTCAAGATTTTGTTTAAAGCATGGCCTATGTGTATGTGCCCATTGGCATAGGGTGGGCCATCATGGAGTACGAAAAGCTTTTTGCCCTTGTTTATCTCCTTTAATTTTCCATAAAGCCCTTCCCATTTTTTAATTATCTGTGGCTCCCTTTCGGGAAGGTTTGCCTTCATAGGGAAGTCTGTTTTGGGAAGATTTAGAGTTTCCGCATAGTTTCGCATGAGGATATATTATAAATATCAAATTGTTTTTTCCGCATATCTCAAAAATGTCCCGATTTTGAGCCTCCATAATGCTTTAAGCTATGGTTAAATATAAAAAAATTAGAAAACTACGGAGGTGAGCTATGGGTAAGTGGAAAATAGCCATCGGCGCAGTTATTGGACTTTTTATTGTCTACTTTATAGCTTCACCTTATATAACGGTATACAGAATGAAATCGGCCATAGAAAGTTCCGACTATGAAACACTTTTCAAGTACGTAGACTTTCCCAGTGTTCGTAAAAGTCTAAAAGATCAGATATATGCCTCAATGACTCAGGAATTTCTTAGGGATAAAGATAATAAGAAGGATGAGGATTATTTTTTTATGTTATTCGGACATGCATTTATAGGGATGATGATTGATGCTTTTGTTACGCCAGAGAATATTGCTAATTTGATGATTGGCAAAAAACAAATGATGCATATACTACAAGAAGAAGAGACTACAGAGGATACGTTTCAAAACATTTGGGCAGATGCATCAATGTCCTATGAATCTATAAATAGATTTGTTGTAAAACTTAAAGGAGACAACAATGAGAAAGTAAAGCTTGTTTTTCGTAGACAGGGCCTTGGCTGGAAATTAACAGAAATAATTTTTCTGAACCCTTATCTTGAAAATTAGACCCTTTTGGATTATATATTTATATTCCTTATATTCCTTTGGAGGTAGAAATGCAAAGGTTTATGTTAAAGTCTAAGATACATAGAGCTAAGGTCACGGATGCTAATTTACATTACGAGGGCAGTCTTTCCCTTGACCTATGCCTTATAGAAGCCGCCAACTTGCTTCCCTTTGAAAAGATAGAAGTCTACAACGTAAGCAATGGTGCTCGTTTTTCTACCTATGTAATACCAGCCCCAAGGTATTCTGGAGAGGTTAGATTAAACGGTGCTGCCGCAAGGCTTGGCGCCCCAGGAGATTTAATCATAATAGCATCCTACGCCCTCTATGGAGAAGAAGAATTGAAGGAATATAAACCCATACTTGTATACGTGGATGAAAACAATCAAATAAAAGAGGTAAAAAGGGAGATGATAATAGAGGGTGTTAGCACCACTTATGATTGGTAAGGTTTTCCGCATATTCAGGGAAAGGGGGGGAATATTAAAAGCTCTTGATCTTTGGGATTGGTATGAGAGTTTGGAAGCCAAAGAACAAAAGCTTGTGAAATATTACTTTTCCCTAAAAACCATAAAGGATTTAAGATTTCCTCTAAAGGCCAAGCATTTTGAGTCTGGAGAAGTTCAAAACCCTGGATATACAAAAGCTACCTTTCTTGGAAGCCTTGCCCAAACCGCCCTTTTGGAAGGTAAATATCAAGATGCCGAATGGCTATATTTAAAAGCCCTTGAATTTGCACAGTCCGCTTATGAAAAGCATTTAATTCTTAACGATCTTGTTATGCTTGCACAAAAGCTAAAGGACTTAGAAAAGTTGGAAAAATATGCCCATATGGACTTGGAGCTTTTTGAAGAGTACAAGGAAACTCTTAGAGAAAAAGGGGGCGGAAAATTACCCCAGATAAACTCTTATGAAATAATGGTATACCTCCTTGAAAGAAAAGGAGAAAAGGAAAAGGCTCTAAATCTTCTTGAAAGGCTACACTACGAGGGTGTACCCCACCCCTTCTACCAGGAGGTAAAGAAAAGATTGGAGGGATGAAATATCACCCTTTGCTTAGAAAAGTAGTTTATCTTCAAAGGACAAAAAAACTCATTCCAAAGGGTGCAAAGCTTCTGGTAGCATTTTCTGGTGGTGTGGACTCCGTAGCCCTTACCCTTTCCATGTTGGACCTTAGGGATTTTTTGGAACT
>CALLAD010000018.1 GCA_938002625.1 uncultured Aquificaceae bacterium | reverse complement strand
TTTCTTGATAAATTTTCCAATTCACCAAAAACCTGCCTCAATAATTGAGCTTTTATATCTTTTAATAAATCTTCCGGTTTTATCTTTCCAAAAAGAAGATCAAGTATCTTTCTTTCATAAAATAAACCAGAATGCTTAATGCTTTCTTCCAGATTATCTATATTGATTGGTATAGAAAGCTCTTCTTCTCCTTCAAAAATTGACATTAATAAGCTTTCAAAGGGACTTTTCCTATATAGCCCGGTGATTTTTAAAATAAAAGGTTTTGTGCTCTCTATCATAAGATCCAATATGTCACCTACCACGAAAGGAATATAAGATTTATTTTCCGCCTTTAGTTCAATGCCATTGGGAAGAGTAAGGCTAACAATGGAACCTTCTAAATGAGTAACTCTTGCTTTTATAATTCCGCTGCCTGCAGAAGATAGGTCTAAGAGCACTTCTGGAACCACAGAAAGAATTTTTATTCTTAAATTTTCTGATGTTTTCTGCGCCATTAAAGTCTGTGATTGTTCTATGGCATGTTGCAAAAATATCCCTTCTATTCTCCTTATTTCCATAAAATTAAATATCGTCCATAGAAATTTCTTTTTATAGGATGATGTTTTTTAATCTTCCATCAAGCTAAAAACCAAAGCACCCCTTGCCATACAATACTCGGCACAGGAGGAAAAGGAAAGTCTAAAACATTTGCCTGGTAAACTTTCACACATTGCCCTAAGCTTTTCCTCTAAGCCATCAAGTAATTCAACCATTCCATCAATAAGACCCCCTCCAAGCACCACTCGGTCTGGGTTAAATATGTGAATAGAGTTTACAAGACCTACAATAAGATAGTCTTTAAATTCTTCAATAGCCTTCAGGGCCGATAATTCCCCTTCCTTCGCTTTCTTTATTATTTGAAAATCATCAAGCCTTTTCCCAGAAAGCCTTTCATAGATTCTCTCAAGACCATAGGAGGAGCAATAGGCTTCCCAGCATCCCAATCGTCCACAATTACATTTTTCGCCCTGTATTTTTATAATGTGATGCCCAAGCTCAAGGCTGCTACCGCAAGCACCCAGAAAGGGCTTTCCCTCTATAACAAGACCAGCACCAAGTCCGGTGCCAACGGCAACAAAAAGAAGAACCTTGCTATCTCTATGCTCATAAAACCATTCCCCAAAGGCTCCAGCGGAAACATCGTTTATAACCTTTACCTTAGCAGGATAAAAAAGCTCCTTTATATTTACCCCGTCAAGAGCTGGTATATTGGGAGATTTATAAACCACACCTTCCAAGGAGGTAAAACCCGCAACAGCTACGCCAATTTTCTCTGGATTTCCATCAAGGGCTATATCTCTTACCCTTTTGAAAAACTCCCTTTTGTCTTTAACAGCATCTTTTATATAATGCTTTTCTTTTCTGCCATCTTCCCAAAAAACCTTTATAAAAGTCCCTCCTATATCAATCCCCTTTCTCATATTCTATATTTTCTATTTTTAATTCTTCACCTTCGCCCTCAAAATACAGCCTTAAAGATAAAAGCCTTTGGGTCATACCCTTTTCCTTTTTAAGGAGTTCTACCAACAGCTCGCCTTCTTTAATTAACCTTTCCTCCACCCTTGCAGATGTATAAGCTTTTCTATAAGACTGGCATGTATTTAAAAGACCCTTTTCACCACCAACCTTTTCATAAAGGTTCTTGGACATAATCTTAGAAAGCTCCCTTGCTTTTTCTTCTTTGCATTCTTCAAGGCCAAGAAGAAAGCTATAAAAGGATCTTAACTCTTCTATCTCTTGTTTTTTTGCTTTTACATCCTCAAAAAATATTAGAAAAGCTATAAGAAAGGGGTAGGATATGCCAAAGATAATAAAAAAGCCTATTAAAATGTCTTCTTTGTTAAATCTCATAGCCAGCCCTTCCTTTTAACCCAGTATATAAGAGAGAGTGTAACGGCAACCATAAGGAAAAGGGAATAGGGATAGCCATACTTCCAATGTAACTCGGGCATAAATTCAAAGTTCATACCGAATATGCTGGCTATTAAGGTAGCGGGCAAGAATATGGTAGCAAGCACGGTGAAAACCTTTACCGCCTCGTTCTGCTTTATGGATATAAGCCCAAGAAGGGAATTTTGTATACTATCCAGCTTATCCATATAAAAACTTGTATAATCAAGTAAAGTATGTAAGTCATCCAAAGCAATTTTTATATCCCTCTTCGTTTTAGCATTTACCTTTGGGCTTTTAACAAAATGGCTTAAAATTCTTAGCTTTTCGTTTATGGTTTCCCTTATGGTTATATTAAGCTCGTCATAATAGGATATTTCCCTTATTATTTCCTCCGACTGCTCCACGAACACTTCCTTCCTTAAATTCCTTATTCTTCTACCAAGGATCTCAAGCCTATCTCCCAACCTATCTACTTCAATATGCACAATTTGAGAAAAGATAGCCTCTGGAAATTGAAAGGGTATAGGTGATTGCTCCATTCTTTTTATGAATATTAGCATACTTGGAATGTCTCTATACCTTATGCTTACTATGTAGCGTCCTTTTATAAAAAACAAAACAGGTTCTACCATAATATCTTCCTTTTGTTGTATAACAAAGGAAAGGTTCATGTAAATAGCATCTCCCTCCTCGTTATATTTACTACTTATTTCTATATCTCCAAAAACTTCTCTTGGCGGCATTTTAAATCCAACTGCACTTCTAAGCCAATCAATCTCCGCATCTGTTGGTTTATCCACATCAAGCCATATAACGTTTTCCCTTTTTATTTCGTCAAATTCATAAATTTCAAACTTTTTAAAAGTATTACCAACCACAGAATATATATTTATCATGCTAATTATTTTATCATTCAGTTTTAAAAACTCTCATGCTAAGGTCAAGCCATTTAGAAGAATGGGTTATAGCACCGCTTGATATAAAATTCACTCCCTCTATGGCATACTCCTTTATGTTCTCAAGATTTATATTGCCCGATACTTCCACAAGAAACCTACCCCTGATCATTTTTAAAGCTCTTTTTATATCCTCTGGTGAAAAGTTGTCTAAAAGCACCATATCTATATCACATTCAAGGGCTTCTTCTAATTCCGCTAAGTTTTCTATTTCCACTTCAACCTTATAAGCTGGGCCTAAAACTTCCCTTACTCGCCTCACAGCTTCCTTTATTCCACCCGCCATAACCTTATGATTATCCTTTATAAGAACCATATCATAAAGACCAAATCTATGGTTTAAGCCACCGCCCACTCTTACCGCATATTTTTCAAAGTATCTCATTCCGGGCGTTGTCTTTCTTGTGTCCAAAAGTTTTATTCCAGTGCCTTCCAAGGCTTTTACAAACTTTCTTGTGTTGGTAGCTATTCCGCTAAGCCTTTGCATTATATTCAAGGCAACCCTTTCTCCCTTTAAGAGTACATCGGCAGGTCCTTCAATTACCAAAAGCTCCTCACCTTTGATAAACTCTGTTCCATCTTCCAAAGCTTTTATAAGCTTTACCCCGCCCAAAAGGTTGAAAACCTTTACAGCAAAGTTTACACCAGCTAATACTCCCTCTTCCTTAGCTATTATTACAGCTTTTAGCCTTTCTCCCCTGTATATGCTTTCCGTAGTTATGTCGGAATGTCCTATATCCTCTTCAAGAAAATTAAATAAAAGTCTTTCCACCATAGTTTTATAATTTTATAGGCATGAAAATATTAATGGTTGCTTCAGAAAGTGCAGCCTATGTAAAGGCAGGAGGGCTGGGAGATGTAGTTCATTCCCTTTCAAAAGCTTTAATAAGACTTGGTCACACTGTTTATGTGATAATGCCAAAATACTCAAGGGTAAAAGGTAATTTCATTAATGTAGGCAGTATTAGATTTTTTTTCAACGGAGAAGAAGTAGAGGTCAATTTATACGAGGATATAAAGGACCACGTTAGATATTTTTTTATTGACTTCCCCAAATATTACAACAGGGATTATATATACGCCACTCCAAAGGGAGAGTATGAGGACAATCCCCTAAGGTTTGGTTTCTTATCCTTAGCAAGCCTTGAAGCTGCAAAATTTCTTCGTATAGATCCCCATGTTATACATGTTCATGATTGGCATACTGGGCTTTTGCCTATTTATAAAAAACTCTATTTTCCAGAATTTAAGCACATACCCACGGTATTTACAATACATAACGCCTTACACCAAGGCATATATGGTCCTCAATTTCTTCCCATGTTAAACCTTCCTTGGGAACTTTTCCATCCATATGAAGGTATAGAATTCTATGGTAGTATAAATTTTTTAAAGGCTGGAATAGCCTTTTGTGATGTTTTAACAACTGTTAGCCCCTCTTACGCAGAAGAGCTTAGGCAATACGCCTACGGACTTGAAGGCCTTATAAGGGAAAAGAAATATTTCTTTGGTATATTAAACGGCATAGATTATGATGTTTGGAACCCAGAAAGCGATAAGCTTATAAAGGCCAATTATAGTATAAAAAGCTTTCCAAAAGGTAAAAGGATAAATAAAAAACATTTAAAAGAAATATTCGGTTTCAAAACCTACCATG
>CALLAD010000017.1 GCA_938002625.1 uncultured Aquificaceae bacterium | reverse complement strand
GGCCACACAGAACAAAGTGGACTCGGACTTAAATGAAACTAAAACATCTGGATATGGCGTAGTTAACTTAAAGGGTGGTATAAACTACAGGGGCTTTACCTTGAATGCTGGAGTTGAGAACCTCCTTGATAAGAAATACTTTGAGCACTTCTCTTATGTAAGACATCCTTTCAGGGCTCATACAAAAATACCACAACCAGGCAGGAGCCTTTATTTAAGTGCCTCTTATCAGTTTTAATCAGGCTCTTCCTCATGGGGGAGCCCTCCTTTTTTTATATTGAAGTGTAAAAAATACAGGATGAAAACACTTGGTCGGACATGAGAATATTAAGCATGAGGGCTTTTATAGTGGAAGATGAGCCATTGGCTCTTCAAAGAATAAACAGGATGATATCCCAAGATGGCAGGCTGCAGGTAGTTGGTTCTGCAAGCACTTATCAAGAAGCCATAAAGGGTATAGAAGAACTAAAGCCAGAGGTTATATTCTTGGATATAAGGCTTCCAGACGGCACTGGTATAGATGTGGCAAAGGAGGTCTTGTCTGCGGGGCTTAAACCCTACATTATATTTACTACCGCTTATGGTGAATATGCTTTAGAAGCTTTTAGGTTGTCCGCCGTAGATTATCTTTTAAAACCCTTCTCTCAAGAGGATTTAAGCAAGGCTATAGATAAGATTTTTGAGAAGAGAAGCAATTCACAGCAGGTTATAAACCTTATAAAGGCGGAAAGGCCCATAATTCCAGTTAAGCTTGGGAATAAGGTAATTTTTCTAAACCCAGAGGATATATACTACGTGCAAGCAGAAATGGGAGAAGTGAGCATAAGAACAAAGGATAATCTCTTACCCCTTAGCAAAAAGCTATACGAGATAGAGGAAGAACTAAAACCTTATAACTTCTTCAGAGTACATAGAGCGTACCTTGTGAACCTTAGCAAGGTAAAAGAACTAAAAAGCGTAGAGCAAAGTAAATATATAGTAGTTTTTAAAGACATTAACGAGACGATAAAAACAAGCAGGGAAGGAGCAAAAGCCCTCAGGGATTATTTGAACATATGATACTTATCCCTTAAATCGGAAAGAAGTTTTTCTATGGCTTTTTCCTTTCCTTTTGCTTCTATAATTAGGTCTATTCTTTTGCCTCCAAAAGTATTTAGGAAATCTAAAAAATCCTCTGGGTTTACCCAGTATCCATGCTCTCCAAAGGTATGTTTTCCATCTGGTTTTGAAGAAAGATGAAACTCTGGCACTATTGAACCCCAGCGTTTGAATAGCTCTTCTATGCTAAAATGGGAAGGATTTAAACTATGATGGTAATGGTCATAAACTATAGGAATGGGTAAGTCTGCCTGTAAAAGCTCTGCAATGGAATAATGTCTTTCATCGTTCTCTACTGCAAGCCTTTGTAAAAGCCAAGGATTATTTCTAAGTACTTTTTTAAACCTTTTTATACTCTCTTCTTTCCCCTCAAAAACACCCCCTACGTGAACTACCACAATGCCCTCTTTCCCAACGCCTAAAATATCTAACAACCAAAAGTGGTATTCCAATTCCCTTAAAGAGTTTGATACTACCTCTTGCTTTGGAGAGCTAAGCACTACAAATTGCCCTGGATGCATAGTTATTCTTATGGGATATTTTTTTAAGATCTTACTAAATTCCTTTAACCTTTCTTCTATAATTTTGAACCACTCCTTTTTAAAGTTTCTATGGGAGGCAAAGGGAATAAAATTGGAACCAAGCCTGAAAATTCCACAACCAAGTTTAAGGGATAAATCCAGCAGTGCTATAAAATCTTTCATGTTTGAATCAAGAGTTTCCATAACTTTTTCAAGGCTAAGATGGGACAATCTAAACTTTCTGTTAGTATTAAGCCTTGAATCCCAAGTGGAGCAAAAGAAGCCCAATCTTATGCCCTTTAGCTCTATAATTGGGGAAATATTACTCATGAGAGTGCAAACCATACAATTTTTTAGCTAAGGAGATTCTTTCGTAGTAGTTTACTACTGGTTTATGGTATGGCAATTTATTGTTTAAAGGGTCTAAAAGCATATGGCAGGGCAATTTAGAAAGCTCTGGTAAATATTTTCTAATGTATTGACACTCTGGATCATACCTTTGGGCTTGTAGGATGGGGTTGAAAAGTCTAAAGGGTTTTGGGTCTGCACCCACGGAAGCACTCCATTGCCAATTGCCCACATTTACAACTTCATCGTAATCTAAAAGATGTTTTTTAAAAAAGTCTTCACCAATTCTCCAGTCAACTAAAAGAACCTTAGCTAAGAAGCTTGCAAGTATCATCCTCATCCTATTGTGAAGCCATTTTTCCTCCCTTAGCTGCCTTATCCCAGCATCAATTATAGGATAGCCCGTGGTACCCTCTTCAAAAGCCCTTATATATTCTCCCTTATTTTCCCAAATTATCCCCCTCCTTTTTTCCTGAAATTCAAGCTCCTTAGCCTCTGGGAAGTTTATGGCTATGTGATACCAAAATTCCCTCCATCCAAGCTCTTTTATAAACTGCTCACTTCTACCCTCCACTTTTTTATAAATTTCTCTAAGAGAGAGAATTCCAAACCTTATACACGGTGAAAGCTTAGAAGAGCCGTCCATATAAGGGTAATTCCTTGTATTTTCATAATTCTCAAAATTAAAGTTTTTGAGCCTCTCCTTGCAATCTTTTGGATCAAAGTAGGGAAAACTTATTGCTTTTATGTGTTTTCTTATATCATCTAATTTAGGTAAGTTTAACTTAGGAATAGAAAAATCATGAAGTTTAAAGCTTTCAAGATCAAGCCTTTTGATCCACTCTTTATAAAAGGGCGTGTATACTTTTCTTGTGGGTATTTCTTCTGGATGGGCTAAAAAGTTTTCAAAAATCTCCACATATTCTACGCCGTATTCCTTGCATAAGCTTTTTATTATTTCATTTCTTTTTCTGCCCTTCCAGCTATAAGATTTAGTTGTGTATAAATGGCTTGGTTTGTAAACTTCAAATACACGTCTTAGAGCCTTTTCTGTTGTATCGTAAAGGCAATAAAGGTCTATCTTTTTAGACAACTCCTCTAAAGCCCTAATAAGGTAGCTTACTCGTTTTTCATCAACTTGTAGGTCTTCTATGATTTCCTTGTCAAAGATAAAAAGGGGTAAAATTTCCTTGTGCCTTTGGGAAGCGTATGCCAGCGCCCTATTGTCTTCCCATCTTAAGTCCCTTTTAAAAAGGTAAAGGGCTTTCATGGTTTCACCACAGCCAAGTATATAACCATCAAAGAGGTTAAAATCAAAGGTAGTGCTATTATGTACGTAAAAAGGTCATACCTTTTATAAGCTCTCATCTTATCCTTTGCTCTTGGAATGTAAAAGTTAACAAACCAAAAATTTACAAGCTCAAGGGGAAGAATTATTCCCAGCACAAGGGGTAATTTATAGTTTAGCCAGTTTATATCCATTCTGTATCTAAGAAGGTGAAGCATATATAAGCCCATAGCAAGAGCCACCACAAAGCCAAAAATTTCTAAGTTAGTCATCCATCGGTAAAAATTCCTAAGAAGATGCTGGTCGCATCCTGTGGACTTGTGCATAGAGTATAGCATAAAAAGCCCTAAGGAAGAGGAAGCACCAGCCCATAAGAATATGCCTATTAGATGGATGAACTTTGCGGTCGTGTATTCCATCTTCTGAGATATTTTACGGACCTTTTTATGTATGGGAATATCCTTTTACCGATAAAAGGTATCTTTTTAAGTCTTACTATATCCTTTTTAGAAGCTCTTGCTAAAAATATAACGGCAAGCAGGTATAAGGGAACGGTGGGCATGATGGGCATAAATATGCCTATGGTACCCAAGGTAAAGAAAGAGAAGCCAAGAAGCCTATAGGCTTGTTTTTTCATCTTTTATAAATATATACCCTTGAATTTTTGGAAAAATAGCCCTTGCCCATATGAAGGGGGTATTTTACCTTGTGGGGTTTTAGCTTTCCCTTTCTATAGTGTATAGCCTCTACCTTTCCTATTATAAGGCTGTGATCTTCAAACTCTAAAAATCTTTCCTGCTTGCATTCGTATACCAAAAGAGCAGTATCTACCATATAGGCATTTACTTTTAGGGCTTTTATAGGTTTTATCCTTTTAAAAAGCTTCCATTTTTCATGTTGGTTGCCGTGGTACTTTCCAGCTATAAGCATATCCTCAAGAAATTCAAAGCTTAAGAAGTTAATGGTAAAATCTTTCCCTTCTTCTATCAGTGTATGGCTATAGTTTTCCTTTGCTATTGCTATTCCGTACAAAAAGGGCTTTTTATTTATTGGCATATGCCAAGCAACAGAAAGAGGATTTTCACCTACGCATACAAGAGCTACATTCCTTGGTACGTAGCCAAGAAAATACCCCTCCTCCAAGCTTTTAAAAATTTCCTGATGGGCGGAGAAATACCCATCAGGAGGAGGCAAGGCATGGGCACTTAGGCGGTCCATCTTCCCAACAGAAACACTAAGGTTATACCCACTATGTGCACTATCCACCAGCCTATTCTCATAAATCTGAAAGCCTCTGGTAGTTGCATGGCAATCACCTCCTTATTGGTTTTCTAATAAGTTAATTCCCCTTATTGTTTCTTTGCATAAGGAGGCTTTACACTTAAAAGGATGTTTTTTACATTCCATTGAACTCAAGCCGAAAGGTAGTTACTCCCTCTCTTGACCAATAGGATAATCTACCACCGCAGAGCTTTAATCTTTCCCTTAAGTTTTTAAGCCCCACACCTTCCCTTATGCTTTCAAAACCAGAGCCATTATCTTCCACATCTACTATAATCCTTCCACCCCTTTTGTATGCCTTTATTTTTATTTTCCCTTCCCTAAGCTTAAGCCCATGCTTTAGAGCATTTTCTACCAAAACCTGTAAGGAAAATTTAGGCACTTTTTGGTATAAGATTTCATCCTCTATATCTATATCAAGCTCTATCTGTCCCCTAAACCTTAGGCCGATAACGTTCCAATAGTCTTTTAGCAAGTCTATTTCTTCCTCAAGGGTTATGTAAGGCTCAAGGTATAAACTTTTTCTTAAAAGCTTTGCTAAGCTTAAAAGGCTGCTTTCTGCCTTCTCTTGGTCTTGCCATATTAATTCCGCTATTGCATTTAGGGTATTAAACATAAAGTGCGGACTTATTTGACTTTCTAAGTTTCTTATTTGTTCCTCCAATAAAAGCCTTCTGCTTTCCTCCTCTTTTCTTTGTAGCAACAAAAGTTTATAGAGAAGATATCCCAAGGAGGAAGTCATTAAACCCAAAAAGGCCGAAAGGGTTAAGGCTTTGCTTAGGGGGAGCTCCATGGAGGCTAAACCCATAAATTGATTGGTAAAATAACCCCCCAAAGCACCTAAAAAACCAGAGAGATAAGCCAATAGTAAGCTTGTTGGAGTTCTTAGAATTTCTGGAAGAAATTTTATAATCCATCGGTTGCTAATTTCGGTCGTTATAAGGGAAAGTATAAAAATATAAAAGGCAGTGAGCAATCCCAAGGACACAAAGGGAATTAATTCCCTTTCATGTAGCGATGCCACAAATCCCGATATAGAAAATCCAAGAAGAAGGGCAAGTAAAAGTATGTATAACCATTCTCTCACTCTTATCCTTAGCATAGCTTAAAATCCCTTTCTATAAACTTAAGGAGGTTTATAACTCCCATGCTTACACCAGGCCATCCTTGCCCTGGAAATACCGTATCACCCACAAGATAAACACCCTCTATAGGCGTAAGCGGTGAGGGATAGGAGAAGGGGAAATAATCTTTGATAACTGGTATACCACCTACAGACCCTTTGTAGCGCCCTGTATATCTTTCAAAGGTTTTTGGAGTACCAGCAAAAACTTTTAATTTTTTAGCCATCTTGATAGCTGGTATATACTCGTGAATAATACCAAGGCAATATTCCATTGCCTTTTCCTTTCTTTCTTCGTATTCTTCTGGGTGGAGGTTTTCCCACATATCAAGCTTTGTGTGGGTGGATATGGTTATACTTCTTGTATTTCCTATGCTTAATACTGGATCCCCTTTTTCTGAAAGGGATACGAATAAAGATCTGCTACCCGTATAGGGAATTTTTTCCTTTAGTAGTATAAGATGGTGTTTTGGTAAATCCTCTGGAATATTATCTTCAAGGGTCATGTATATAGTAAATGCTCCCCATACTTCTTTGTAAAGATCTCTTGCCTTATGGGAAAAATCCTTTAACTCTTCTATTAGATCTCCTGCGTTCCATATGGTGGTGTTTAGTATTACCCTTTTTGTTTCATACTTGCCTTTGTTTGTTTCCACTTCAAACCCCCATGGTTTTCTTACTATTTTTTTGACTTTCGTTTTCATGCTTATGTTTTTTATCTTGCTTGTAAAGGCATCTAAAAGCTTTCCCATACCACCTATGGCGTAATAATTGGTTAGATTAGGATAGGTAAGCCCGAGAGAAGCCACAGAAAAGGGAACTTTATCCAGAAAAGCTTGAGCTGTTATAAGGGTATGGTGATTAAGAAAGCTTTGGTAATCGGAGCTAAGCTTTCCTATGTATACACGGGCTATCTTTTGGGCGCTTATAAAATTACAAAGCAAAGTAGATAAGAAATCAAAAGGATGATAAAAAAAGCTTTTTATGGGAGATTCAAGACTTGGATAGGGAAGCGTATGGCACCATAGATTCCACATAGACTTGCTAACTTTATTAACTCTTCTCCAAAATCTTGTATGATTAAATTCTGGAAAGGCAAGCCTAATTTCCTCCAATGATCTATCCCAAGCTTTCCAGCGATTTATTACTTTATCCCCTATGTACACAACCATGGCAGGATCAATGGGTTTTATAGGAAGCTCTACTCCAAGATTTTTTGCTATTTTACCAACGGGTAGATTTTCCTCCGCACCCACAAAGGTGCATGCTCCAGCATTATAGTAAAATCCTTCCCTTTTAAAAGTTCCAGCACAACCCCCAAGATAATCCAGCGCTTCAACTAAAAGAACCTCTCTATTCATCTGAGAGATTAAAGCCGAGACTAAAACCCCACCTATTCCACCGCCTACAACCAGATAATCAAGCATAGGGTAAATTATGATGCCTACCCTTTTCCAATTGGAATTTACAAAAGCTATAAAATGGTGCTAATTTGAGATTCTATAATGTATTTAGTCAGGAACCTTGGAGAGGAAATTAAGAGCCCTGTATCCTATATCCCTTCTAAACTGCATACCCTCAAACCTTATATTCTCTATTGCTCTATAGACCTTCTCTTGGGCTTCTTTTAAAGTATTACCCCACGCGCATACGTTTAATACCCTACCACCCTTTGTAATAACTTTATCATTCTTAAGCTCCGTGCCCGCATGAAAGATTATTACATCCTCTTTTTCTACCTTTTCAAGACCAAAAATTTCTTTGCCGTCTTCTGGTTTTTGGGGATATCCTTTGCTTGCAAGAACTACGCATATGGTGTGCCTTGGATCCGTATCAAGGGAAATATGTTTGCCTTCATAAAAATCTACTAAAGCTTTCAAGAAATCCCCCCTTATTCTCATTAAAAGGGGTTGGGCTTCTGGATCTCCAAGCCTTACGTTAAACTCAAGCACCTTTGGCCCTCTATCCGTTAGCATGAGCCCTACATATAAAAATCCTCTGTAGTATATACCCTCCTCCTTTAAGCCCTTTATTACTCTTTCAATTATTAGCTCCCTTATTGATTTTTCCCTTTGTTCATCCACAAAAGGATTGGGAGAGTATGCCCCCATACCCCCAGTGTTTGGTCCTTTATCTCCATCTAAAAGCCTTTTGTGATCCTGTGATGTGGGCAAGGGTACGTATTTATCCCCATTTAGCATAACTATGTAGGAAGCTTCTTCACCTTCTAAAAATTCTTCTATTACTATTTTTTTGCCTGCTTCGCCCAAAACCCCCTTTATCATTAGGTCATCTATTGTTCTTAAAGCCTCCTCATAACTTTTACAAATGAACACCCCTTTGCCGCTTGCAAGACCATCGGCTTTTATTACTACTGGCAGACCGAAATCCCTTATAAAATTCTTTGCCTTTTGGGCTTCATCAAAAACATGAAATTCTGCCGTTGGGATAGAGTACTTTTGCATAAAGTCTTTTGCAAAGGCTTTGCTACCTTCCAACATAGAGGCTTTCTGGTTGGGTGCAAAGATCCTTAGCCCTCTTTTTTCAAACTCTTCGGTTATTCCCGCCACTATTGGAGCCTCTGGACCAACTATGGTAAAGTCTATGCCCTCCTTCTTTGCAAATTCCGCAAGCTCCTCTATCCTTAATGGATCCGTAGGTACGCTTTTGGCGATCTTTATAGTGCCAGCATTACCCTTAGCACAATAAAGCTCTTTTACTAAAGGGCTTTGTGAAACTTTCCATGCTATGGCGTGTTCTCTTCCGCCGTTGCCTACTACAAGAACCTTCACTTTCTTAATTATACCAGAACTTTAGCTTTAGCTATTTTTAAAAAGTTATCTAAGAGCTTTATGCCTTCTTCGGAAAGGATGGACTCGGGGTGAAATTGAACTCCAAAAAGGGGATATTCTATGTGTTGAATGCCCATAATTTCTTCATCTTCTGACCATGCAGTGATCTTTAAAACCTCTGGAAGGCTTTCCCTGTCTATTACCAAAGAATGGTACCTAACGGCGGTAAAAGGATTTTTAAGACTTTTAAAAATGCCTTCTCCTGTATGAAAAATTTGAGAAGTTTTCCCATGCATAAGCCTTTTTGCCCTTATTATCCTTGCTCCAAAGGCATATCCTATGGATTGATGCCCAAGGCATACACCTAAGATGGGTATTTCCTTATAAAATCTTTTTATAACATCTACCGATATACCAGCTTCCTTTGGAGTACATGGACCGGGGGATATAACTATGGCATCTGGTTTTGCCCTATCTATATCTTCTATGCTTATCTCATCATTCCTTCTTACTGCTACTTCTGCAGATAAGCTTTGGAGATAATGAACAATGTTGTAGGTAAAGGAATCATAGTTGTCTATAACTAAAACTTTCATAGGATTAAATTATAGTCCTTGCGAACTAAAGCGTATATAATTCTATTCTTATGACTGGACATGAAATCCGTGAACTTTTCTTAAGCTTTTTTGAAAGGAAGGGCCATAAAAGAATAAAATCGGCAAGCCTTGTACCAGAAAAAGACCCTACTTTGCTCTTTGTAAATGCTGGAATGGTGCCCTTTAAGGATGTTTTTCTTGGTATTGAAAAAAGACCATATACAAGGGCTGTTTCTTGTCAGAAGTGTTTAAGAGTTTCTGGAAAGCATAATGACTTAGAAAGCGTAGGCTTTACATCAAGGCATCATACCTTTTTTGAAATGCTTGGTAATTTCTCCTTTGGAGATTACTTTAAGAAAGAGGCTATAGAGTATGCTTGGGAGTTTGTTACAGAGTACTTGAAAATCCCAAAGGAAAGGCTTTATGTAAGCGTGTACGAAGAGGACGAAGAAGCTTTCCTTATATGGAGGGATCATATAAAAGTTTCAGAAGAACGCATATGGAGGATGGGAAAGGAAGATAACTTTTGGCAGATGGGAGATACAGGACCATGTGGCCCATCTTCGGAAATATACGTAGACAGGGGAGAAGAATACGAGCCAGAACGATATCTCGAGATATGGAATTTGGTTTTCATGCAATATAACAGGGATGAAAAGGGGAACCTTTTACCCTTGCCAAAGCCAAACATAGATACGGGCATGGGTCTTGAAAGGGTGGCAAGCGTACTTCAGGGAACAAGGACAAACTTTGAAATAGACCTTATTAGACCTCTTATAAGCTTTGGAGAGGAGCTTTCTGGAAAGGTTTATGGAAAAGACTATGAAACAGACAGCGCCCTTAGGGTTGTGGCGGATCATCTTAGAGCTCTTACTTTTGCCATAAGCGATGGAGTAATTCCATCCAACGCTGGAAGGGGATATGTCATCAAAAGAATACTCAGGCGGGCTATGAGGTATGGATACAAATTGGGTATAGAGGATCCCTTTTTACACAAAGGGGTGGACCTTGTGGTAGAGATAATGAAAGATCCCTATCCAGAGCTTATTCAAACTAAAAATTTTGTGAAATCCATTATAAAGGCTGAAGAAGAAAGGTTTATAAACACTCTAAGAAGGGGAATGCCTTACGTGGAAGAGACCATTCAGAGGGCAGAGGGTATTATTTCTGGAGATGTTATCTTCCACCTTTACGATACCTATGGTTTTCCCATTGACTTGCTTGAGGATATAGCAAGGGAAAAGGGGTTAAAGCTTGATATGGAAGGATTTCACAGAGAAATGGAAATACAAAGAGAAAGAGCAAGGAAGCATTTCAAAATAGAAGTGAAGGAAACAAAGCCCATATATGGCCATCTAAAGGAACTTGGCAAAACATCTAATTTTGTGGGTTATGAGCATACAAAGGTTGATACGGAAATAATAGCCCTTGTGAAGGAGGGAGAATTAGTTTCGGAGTTAAAGAAGGGAGAAAAAGGAGAAGTATTTTTAAAGGAAACTCCCTTTTATGCGGAAAAGGGTGGTCAAGTAGGCGATAAGGGAGTTATCAGAGGTAAGGATGGTCTTTTTATTGTGGAGGATACTCAGTCACCCTTAGAGGGTGTAATAGTTCATATAGGCTATGTGGCAGAAGGGACAATAAGGATAGGTGATAAGGTGTTTGCCCATATAGACGAGGAAAGGAGGGAGGATATAAAAAGAAACCACACGGCAACCCATCTTTTGCATGCAGCCCTTAGGGAAGTTCTCGGTGATCATGTAAGGCAAGCAGGATCCTTGGTGGCAGACAAGTACCTACGCTTTGATTTTACCCATAACGAGCCTTTAAAGGAGGAAGAGTTAAAAAATATAGAAGAACTGGTGAACTATCATATAAGGAAAAACCATCCTGTGCTTGTAGAAGAGATGGATTACTCATCAGCTATAAAAAGCGGAGCTATTGCCATATTTGAAGAGAAGTACGGCGAAAGGGTTAGGGTTTTAAGCGTAGGGGATTTTTCAAAGGAGCTATGCGGTGGTACTCATGTAAGCAGGACTGGAGATATAGGATATTTCAAAATAATTTCCGAATCCTCCGTTGGGGCTGGTATTAGGCGCATAGTTGCAAAAACTGGAAGGTGGGCTGTGGAAGAAGCCTATAGGGATAGAAAGCTTCTTATTGATATTTCTCGTTCTTTGGGTGTTCCTATGGATGATATTCCAAAAGCAATTCAAAAGCTTTTTGATGATATAAAGGAAAAGGAAAAAGAAATTGCAAAGCTAAAGGCAAGGCTGCTTTCTGGACAAGCTCCCACAGAGTTTAAAGGGGAAAAGCTGGGAGATATAAGCTTTTACCATGGTTTATTGGAAGACATAGAGCCTAAGGATCTTCTTCATATGGTGGATAACATAAGAAATCAAAGGGATAATTCAGTGGTATTTGCCCTTGTGAAGAGGGGGGATAAAATATCCTTCCTTTTGGCTATTTCAAGGCCATTGACGAAAAAACTATCCGCCAAGGACCTTATGAAAATAGTGGTGAAAAAACTTGGCGGTAGTGGTGGAGGAAGAGATGACCTTGTGCAAGGGGGTGTAAACTCACTGGATAAGTTGCCAGAGGTTATAGAGGAAATAAAATCTGATATAATGAATAGATTTGTGGAGGTAGAAAGATGAAAAAGGGAATACACCCAGAGCTTAAACCTACCCTTTTTGTGTGTGGTTGTGGAAACCAATTTACCTTACTTTCTACAAAGGGAGGTACTGTGTACCTTGAAACCTGCAACGCATGCCATCCCTTTTACACGGGCAAGCTTAGGGTCAAACCAGCCTTTTTAGAATTAACAAGCAAAAAGTGATGCTTAGCCCGGAAATAGAGGACAAGTTAAAATTAGCGGAGCAAAAGTATTTGGAGCTTCAGTATAAGCTTAGCGATCCAGAGATTGTCTCGGATAGAGAAAGCTTGGCAAAATTAAGCAAAGAGCTAAAGGAATTGGAGGATATCTATAAGGCTTACAAGACATACAAAAGGATAATTTCAGAGTTAGAACAGGCAAAGGATTTACTAAAAAATGAAGAATTATCTCAATTAGCAAAGGAAGAAATAGAGAGGCTTACACAGGATCTGGAAAAAACGGAAAGGGATATAAGGGTATTGCTTTTACCAAAGGACCCAAGGGATAGCAAAAACGTAATACTTGAAATAAGGGCTGGTGTGGGAGGAGAAGAGGCAGCCCTTTTTGTTGCAGATTTGCTTAATATGTACCAAAAGTATGCAGAAGAAAAGGGCTGGAAGTTTAGTATATTAACCGCCAATAAGACAGGTCTTGGGGGTTACAAAGAAGTAATAGCTCTTGTTGAGGGTGAAGGTGTTTATTCAAGGCTAAAGTTTGAAAGCGGAGTTCATAGAGTGCAGAGGGTACCTATAACGGAAGCGGGTGGAAGAATACACACTTCAACGGCTACGGTGGCAGTTCTTCCAGAAACCGATGAGACAGAAATAGAAATAGATCCCAAGGACCTAAGAATTGAAACTTTTAGAGCAAGCGGTGCTGGTGGTCAGTACGTAAACACTACAGAAAGCGCCGTAAGGGTAACCCATATTCCTACTGGAATAAGCGTATCTTGTCAAGATGAAAGGTCCCAGTTTCAGAATAGACAAAAGGCTTTGAAAATTCTATACGCAAGGCTTAAGGATCTGTACGAAAAACAAAGGGAAATGGAGATAGCAAAGGAAAGAAGACAACAGGTGGGTACTGGAGAAAGAAGCGAAAAAATAAGAACCTATAACTTTCCTCAAAACAGAGTAACCGACCATAGGATAAACCTAACCCTTTATAAATTGCAGGATATTTTGAGTGGAAAATTGGATGAGTTAATAGATGCCTTAATTGAGCATGATATAGAAGAAAGACTTAAAGCCCTCGCATGAGCCTATAGGGTTTTAGAGTATCTCCCTCTATAAGGCCAACGCCAAGAAATTTATCGCCCTCGTATAATCTAAGAAAAATCCTTTCATAGGGAGCTTCCAATTTTATGGGCATACCGTACTTAATTTTCCTTGATAAGTCTTTCCTTAAATTAACCTTGGGAAGGAAATATAAAGCTTCGTCTATGGGTATAATTAGCCCAGATATGTCCATTAGAGACATTAGCCTTTCGTAATTGACTGCTTTTTCAACACTAAACTCTCCAATTTTTATTCTTCTCAATTGAACTACGTAAGCTCCGCATGATAGATAAAGTCCAAGGTCGTGAACCAAACTCCTTATATAGGTACCCGAGGAGACCTCAAAAAGAAGTTCTGCATAGGGTATGTTACAAGAAAGGATTTCTGCTTTGTGGACAGTTACCTTTACTGGTTTTACGTCAACCTCTATACCCTTTCTTGCCAATTCATATGCCCTTTTCCCTCTTATACGTTTTGCCGAGAAGGGTGGAGGTTTTTGGAGTAGTTCACCCTTGAATTTTTCCAATGCTAAGCTAATTTCATGGCAAGAAACTTTCACAGGTCTTGTTTCTATTACTTTTCCTTCCTCATCGTAAGTATCTCTTATTTCTCCAAGTTTTAGGGTGGTTATGTATGTTTTATCCAAGCCTATGAAAAACTGGGAGAATTTAGTAGCTTCCTCTAAAAGAACTATCAAAAGCCCTGTGGCAATGGGATCAAGGGTTCCTGCATGGCCCGCTTTTAATCCAAAGCGCTTTTTTATACTTTCTACAACTTCCATTGAGGTTAAGCCCTTTGGCTTGTCCACAAGAAGAAGCCCAGACAACATTAGCTGAGGAAGTCTTTTAAGTGTCTTTTCATGGCCATATTTCTTAACTTCCTTAGGGCTCTTGTTTCTAATTGGCGCACCCTTTCTCTGGATATTTGTAGTATTTCTCCTATTTCCCTTAAGGTTCTTGGTTCCTCCCCTCTTAAGCCAAACCTTAACTCTAAAACCCTCCTTTCCTTTTCTGGGAGCTTATCAAGAAGGTCCTCTATTTCCTTTTCTAAGGCTTCATCTATAATTCTTTCTTCCACGTCTACCGTACCATGTCGGCTTAGAAAATCAACAAAGGTAGTATCCTCATCCTCACCAACGGGAGCATCTAAGGAAAGGGGACCTATGCATAGTTGTAAGTATTTTTCCACATCCTCTGGGCTTACTTTATATCCCTCCTTTCTTATTCTCTTTTCTATTTCTTCTTCCGTGGGTTCCCTATCAAGATCCTTTTCAAGCTCCCTTTGTACAAGCTCTTTTGTATACTCATAGGCTATTTCTTCTGGAGTAGGCTCCCTTTCAAGCTCTTTGTAAAGTCTACTGTATATAGACCTTATTCGGTTTATTACATGGGACTGTTTTATAGGAATTCTAACGGCTCCCATCTGTTGAGAAAGGGCCTGCACTATAGCCTGTCTTATCCACCAGACGGCATAGGATATAAATTTTACTCCTCTGTCTGGATCAAATCTCTTTGCAGCTTCAATAAGTCCATAGTTTCCAGCTGCTATAAGCTCGGAAAGGGGAAGCCCATATCCCAAATATTGCTTGGCTATGCTTATGACGAACCTTAGGTTGGACTCTACAAGCCTTCTAAAGGCTTCTTGATCTCCCGCCTTTGCTCTGGCCGCTATTTCCTTTTCTTCCTCTGGAGTAAGTAGTGGTATTTTGGCCACCTTTTTGAGATACTGGTTTATTATCTCTTGTTCTGTATCGGGTATCATCCTATTACCTCAACCTCAAAACTAAGAAAAGGTTATTTCCCCTTCTTCTTACCAAAAGAAGGGCACTTTCCCTATTGGCGTTCCCAAGAGCTTGTATAATTTGTTGAAATTCTTCCACGGTAGATATTGGTCTATTGCCTACCTGAAGGATTACATCCCCTGGAGCAAGGCCGCTTTGCATGGCAAGACTGTTGGGTAACACTCTAACCACCATTATACCCTTTATACCAAAGCTTCTTTCCTCTTCGGGCGTTAAGTTTCTCAATACAAGACCCAAGGTTGCCTGATCTTGGTTTTCCTGAGAGAGCTGTCTTTCCTCTGGCATTTCTCCAACCTTTACCCTTATGTTAACCTCCTTACCATCCCTAAGAACTTTTAGGCTTATTTCTCTTCCAGGTTGAGTTCTCATTATTCTAAACTGTAAATCCCTTACTTCGCTAATTTTCTGACCATCTATTTCAATAACTATATCCCCTATCCTTAAACCTGCTTTATCGGCTGGGCTTCCGGGCATTATTTGGGAAATTATAACTCCTTCCTTTACTCCAAGGCTTTCTGCCATTTCAGGCGTTACATCCTGTATGACAACACCAAGCCACCCTCTTACTACTCTACCCTTTTCTATAAGTTGATCGGCCACCCATTTAGCTAAGTTTATAGGTATAGCAAAACCAAGCCCTTGCCCTTCCGCAAGTATAGCTGTATTTATACCAATAACCTCACCCCTTATATTAACAAGTGGGCCACCCGAGTTACCAGGATTTATGGCTGCATCCGTCTGTATAAAGCTTTCATACTGGGTTATTCCTATTGCCCTTTTCAAGGCGGATATAACACCTACGGTGACCGTTCTTTCTAATCCGTAGGGATTTCCTATGGCTATGACCAACTGGCCAACCTTTAACTTATCTGAATCTCCAAGCTTTGCAATCCTGCTTTTTGGATTTGGTATATCTTTGTCATCTATTTCTATTACTGCCACATCCGTTTTGGGATCGGTGCCCACAATTCTTGCCCTTTTTTCTAAATGTCTATCAATCCTCACCCTTATGTCTCTTGCATTTTGAACAACATGGCTGTTGGTAAGAATGTATAGCTTACCCCCTTTGTAGTCTATTATTACACCAGAGCCCAAGGACCTTCTCTCTTGGGGAGGTATCTGAAAGGGAAAGGGAAAAGGTATCTCTATTCCTCTTGTTTCCTGCAATGCAAAGATGGTTACCACCGAAGGAGAAACGGCCTCTACTATTGAAGTTAATTCTTGCTCATATTGGGATAATAAATTGGAAACTATTACGGGTTTTTCTTCCCTT
>CALLAD010000016.1 GCA_938002625.1 uncultured Aquificaceae bacterium | reverse complement strand
TCACATCTTAGGCGATTATAAAAAAGCTTTAGAAGATTTCAACAAAGCTATTACTATAAATCCTAACTTTGCCACGGCTTACAACAATAGAGGGCTTGTCTATCACATCTTAGGCGACTATAAAAAGGCTTTAGAAGATTTTAACAAAGCTATTGCTTTAGACCCTAACTATGCTGCGGCTCACATTAATAGAGGGGTCCTTTATAGCATCTTAGGCGATTACAAAAAGGCTTTGGAGGATTTTAACAGAGCTATTGACTTAGACCCTAACTATGCAGATGCTTACAACAATAGGGGGCTTGTTTATAAAAAGTTAGACGACCATAAAAAAGCGTTGGAAGATTACAACAAGGCTATTGCCATAAACCCTAACTATGCAATGGCTTATTACAATAGGGGGCTTGTTTATAAAAGTTTAGGCGAGTATGAAAAGGCTCTGGAAGACTTCAACAAAGCTATCACCTTAAACCCTAACAATGCAATGGTTTACAACAGCAGGGGGCTTATTTATTACAATTTAGGCGAATATAAAAAAGCTCTGGAAGACTACCACAGAGCTATTGCCTTAAACCCTAACTATGCTACGGCTTACAACAATAGAGGAGTTCTTTATCACGATTTGGGTGAGTATGAAAAGGCTATGGAAGACTATAATAAAGCTATTGATAAATGGTCTGATTATGCCATTGCTTATTACAATCGGGGGCTTCTCCATAAAAAATTAGGCAACAGTCAAAGAGCCATCTCTGATCTTAGAAAAGCATGCCTCTTGGAGTTTAAAGTTGCATGCGAAGAATTAAAAAAGCTTACCAGATAGTCAAATAAAAAACTAAAAGCCTAATATGTGATTAAATATTTTATAATGGAAGGGCAGTCTATAGAGGATTTGGTCCTAAGGGTAATCAAGGATAGTAAAAAACCTTTAAGCTTTGAAGACATAGCCAAAAAGCTAAGCTTGGAAAAAAAAGATAGAAAGGCTTTAAAAAAGACCTTGAAAAGCCTTAGAAAGTCTGGAAGGGTAATCCTTCAAAAGGGTAAGTATTTATCCGCCGAGGAGGAAATAGTAGTTGGTAAAGTAATTCCCTACCCTGCTGGCTTTGGTTTCTTGGAAATTGGAGAGGGTAAAAAGGATATATACATCCCACCCTTTGAAATGATTAGCCTTTTTGCTGGAGATGTAATAAGGGCAAGGGTAGTAGAGTATAAAGGGAAAAAGGAAATAAGGGTTTTAAGGGTTCTGAAAAGGGCTAAGAAGGATATTCTATGCAAGATTCAAAGGGGGAAAAAGACTTGCTTGGGTATACCAATAGACGAAAACCAGCATCAAAGCATAATAATTGATGACTGTAAAGACTTAGAAGAGGGCACTATTGTAGTGGTAAAGATAAAAAGATTTCCTACAAAGGAAAGCCCAGCCCTTGGAAAGATAAAAGAGGTTCTTGGTCATCCCAGTAAGAAAAACTTAACAATAGAAGTCCTAATAAGGAAGTATAACCTGCCAACTTCTTACCCCGATGAGGTTATAAAAGAGGCAAAAGCTTTGAAGATGAACCTTGAAGAAGAATTGAAAAGGAGAAGGGATTTAAGGGACCAAGTATGCTTTACCATAGACCCAGAAAGGGCAAAGGATTTTGACGATGCGGTAGCCATTGAAAAAACCAAAGAGGGCTATAGGCTTTGGGTACATATTGCCGATGTCTCCCATTTTGTAAAGGAAAACTCTGCCATAGATAAGGAGGCTTTTAAGAGGGGCTTTACCTTTTATCTTCCCGATAGAGCTCTGCACATGCTACCAGAGGAGCTGGCGGGCGATCTTTGTAGTCTAAAGCCAAATGAAGATAGACTTGCCTTTACTTGCGAAATGCTTTTTGACGAAAAGGGAAGACTTCTTGAGTACGATATATACGAAAGCGTTATAAGAAGTAAGGCAAGGCTTACATATAACGAAGCCCTTAGGCTTATAGTGGGTGATCCTGCAATAGAGAATAAATATCCAAAAGAAATTATCCAATCCCTTCTTCTCATGGAAGACCTATATAGGATACTTTCAAGGGCACGGTGGGAAAGGGGAAGCATAGATTTTGATTTACCAGAGGCTGAGCTTGTGGTGGATGAATACGGAGAGCCTGTAGCTCTCTATCCTTACGAAAGGCACGTGGTACACAAGATTATAGAACAGTTTATGGTTTCTGCCAACGAAACGGTGGCTATGCATCTTGAAAATATGGGATATCCTTGCCTTTATAGGGTTCATGAAAAACCAGACCCAGCTAAGGTAGAAAACCTTATTGAAATACTATCTGGGCTCGGCTATAAAGTGAAAAAGCCAAGCCTTAGCCCTAAGTTTTTCCAAAAAATAATAGAAGACTTTGAAGGCAGGCCAGAAGAAAACCTTGTTAGGTTTTTAACTCTAAGATCCATGAAAAGGGCCCATTATTCCCCCAATAACCTTGGCCATTTTGGTTTAGCCTCCGACCATTATGCCCATTTTACTTCACCAATTAGAAGATATCCCGACATAATCGTGCACAGACTATTGAAAAAAGCCCTTTCTGGACAAGATATAGACTACGAAAAGACTCTCTCTTACCTTGAAATGGCTGGTGTTCATCTTTCTACCCAAGAAAGATTGGCGGAAGAGATGGAAAGAGAAGCCATAGATAGGCTAAAGGCTCGCTTTATGAAAGCATACATAGGCGAAGAATTCCAAGGAATAATAACAGGGGTTGTTCCCTTTGGATTTTTCGTAGAGATTCAAGAATACTTAGTGGAAGGATTGGTAAATATAGCCACCTTGAAGAATGACAATTACCTCTATGACGAACCAGCCCATAGATTGGTTGGAATTAATACAGGCAAGGTTTTTAGGCTTGGTGATAGAGTTAAGGTAAAAATAGTGGCGGTAGACGAAGAAAGGGCAAAGCTTGAGCTTGTGTTGGCTTGAAATATTTATTCCTTTTCCCACCTTTTGCTTATAGTAATTTCTACCTCCACGGGCACTTGCTTTAAAATTATTTTACCCGCGTGCAGCATTGCCCTTTTTAAAAGGTTGCTCACATCTTCCGCCACCTGCTCTTTGCATTCCACCACTATTTCATCATGCACCAAATTCACCACGTAAGCTTCTAAGTTGGCTTTTCTTAGCTCCGCATCAAACATTAAAACAGAAAGCTTGAGAAGGTCTGCGCCCGTTCCTTGTATAGGATAATTAACAGCATCTGGAAAGGTATGGGCTATAAAATTCCTTCCCAAAAGAGTATGCCCTCTAAATTCTTTAAAATCTTTCAACTCCCTTTTTACCCTATCATGCCATGCCTTAAAGGAAGTATAGTACTCAAAGAAGCTTTCTCTTATCTTTTGGGCCGCTTCAAGGGAAAGGTTTATGCCATAGGTTTTTGCGTACTCCACCAAGCCTTTGGCAGATATACCATATATCAATCCAAAGTTAACAGCTTTTGCGAGCTGGCGTTCTTCTTTGGTTATTTCCTCCTCTGGTTTTCCTAAGAAGATGCTTGCCGTATATTTATGAAGATCTTTGCCCATTTTAAAGGCATTTAGCATTTTTTCCTCTCCAACATACTCGCTTGCTATCCTTAGTTCAATTTGTGAAAAGTCCGCTATTACAAAGGTATTGCCATCTTCTGCTTTGAAAATGCTCCTTAAATTTCTTGGTATGTTTTGCACGTTGGGGTTCATGCTTGCCATTCTACCAGTTATCGCTCCAATCTGTTTAAACTCCGGATATACTCTATTGTCCTTTAAGGCATTTTTGATTTCTTGAAGTTTTTCAATGTTTTTTTTCATTGCTCTTATTTCCAGTATTTCTCCTACCACGGAATGAGAAGCATATTCTGAAAGGGCCTTATCATCGGTGGATATATTTCCCTTTTCCGTCCTTGGAAGGTCTAAGCCATACTTTTTTACCAGTGCTTCACCTATTTGTTTGGGAGACATGGGATCTATTCTGTACTTTATGGAAAAATCCATTACTTTCTTCTGAAGCTTTTTTTCCTCCTCCCTTAGCCTTTTTTCCAACTCCTCTCTATCTACTGGTATACCCCTTAGTTCAAGCTTTGCAACCTCTTGAACAAAGGCCATTTCTATGATAGCCACTGGATTTTTAAGACCAAAGACCTTTGAAGTTCTTG
>CALLAD010000015.1 GCA_938002625.1 uncultured Aquificaceae bacterium | reverse complement strand
GTGTTATTTTAAGCTTTTCAAATATTCTCGGCGTAAAAAGATATCTGCCGACTATGGCAAGTTTTGAAGGAGCTTCCTCCACTTTTGGCTTTTCTACGAGGTTATCCACTATGTATATGTCTTTTTCAATGTGCCTTCCATCTATTATGCCATACTTGGAAACATCCTTTTCCTCTACTTCAAATACTGCTATAACACTTTTGCCAAATCTTTTGTAAACCTCTATCATTTTAGTAAGGATATTTTCTTCGTCTTTAATTATTACATCACCCAAAGAAACTATAAAGGGCTCATAACCCACAACTGGCTCCGCCACAAGGACAGCATGCCCAAGGCCCAGTTGCTCCTTCTGCCTTATATATATGGGATTCGTGATCCTGCTTATTTCCATTATGTTCTTCAAAAGTTCTGTTTTACCAGCATTTTCCAAATGTTTTTCAAGGTCTGTGTTTATATCAAAATGGTGTTCAATTGGTCTTTTATGTTTTCCTGTTACAAAAACAATATTTTCAATGCCAGCATCAAGACATTCCTCCACAATAAACTGAATAACAGGCTTGTCTATTATTGGGAACATTTCCTTTGGCATCGCCTTTGTAGCTGGTAAAAATCTTGTTCCCCAACCAGCTACTGGTAAAACTGCCTTCCTAACTTCCATGGCCTTTCCTCCTCCCAAGGGTTAATTACTCAAAAATATATTCCGTTATACTATTGCAAGCAACAGGATTTGAAAAAGTGGAAATATTACTGGAATAAGCCTCAAGATCCGATAAAAGTCTTTCAAGGTTGGCTATGACCTTTTCCAAGCTTGCCTCTTCTTGCCTTAGGGTAATTCCCCCACCTAATTCTTCTATTTCTTTTGCGTTGTAAAATTGGTGATCGTAAATGGCATAAGGAAAGGGTATAAACAGGGAGGGTATACCGTACAAAGAAAGCTCTGTGATGGAACTTGCTCCTGCTCTTGTTAAAGCTATGGTACTTGCCTTGTATATTAAGTGCATGTCATGACTGAAGGCAAAAGCTAAAACCTTTAGCTTTTTTTCCTCGTAGAGGTTCTTTACTTTCTCATAATCCCGCTCCCCCGTTATGTGAATTCCTTGCCAACCAGTTTTGGAAAATATTTCCTTCGCTATTTCATTAAGAAAGCTTGCTCCTTGACTTCCTCCCATAACAAGTAGAGTGGGAAGGTTTTCAAGGCCAAGCTTTTTTAAAGCTTCTTCTTTGCTTATACTCCTTCCTTCTAAAAGACTTTTCCTTACTGGCAATCCGGTTTTTATAGTTTTATGAGCTGGGAAAAACCTTTTTGAGTACTCAAAGGTTATGAATATCCTTTTAGCAAACTTAGACATAAGCTTGTTACTTTGACTGGGTATTGAGTTCTGTTCGTGTACATAAAGGGGTATTCCCTTCAAAAAAGAAGCAACGCCTAAGGGAAGGCTTGCATACCCGCCAAACACTATGGCTTTATCTTCACCTTTTATAAACTTGGCTATTTCAATAGCAGATTTAAGGTTTTTTACTACCGCCTTTATCTTATCCTTTAAACTTCTTCCCATAAAGGGGTGAGAAGGTAAAAAAAGGCTTTCTACTGGTATCCTCTCCCTAAGCTTGTACTCTATGCCCCTCTGAGAACCTATAAATTTGACCTTTATACCCTTTTCTGTTAGAAATTCCAAAAGAGCAAGAGCAGGGAAAAAATGCCCACCCGTTCCACCGCCAGAGACAAGGATTTTCATTATATTAAATATACATGAAGATTTCCCTTTTTACTTTGGGGTGTAGAAGCAACTATTTTGATACGGAATTTATGCTAAACCAGCTTAGGAAGAAGGGATACGAAATTGTAGATAACAAGGATATTGCCGATGTTTATATAGTAAATACATGCACCGTTACTTCGGAGGCAGATAGATCTTCTCGTCAAGCTATACATAGATTAAAGAGGAAAAATCCAAAAGCCATAGTAGTGGCAACGGGATGCTATGCGCAGGTAAACCCGCAAGCTCTTGCTTCTATGAAGGATACGGATTTGGTAGTGGGGAACTCTCATAAACACAGAATAGCAGAAATTTTGGAGGAATTTTTGCAAAGTAGGAGTAATAAAGTCTTTGTAGATAACGTATTTAGGCAGACAAACCTTGAAAGCTTTGAGCTATTAACATACTTTGAAAGAGCAAGGCCGTTTATAAAGGTCCAAGAAGGGTGCAATCGTTTTTGTAGTTTTTGTGTTATTCCCTACGCCAGAGGAAAAGTAAGGAGCGTACCCGTAGAAAAGGTCCTTGAAGAAGCCAAGCTTTTAGCAAGCAAAGGCTTTCAAGAAATCGTAATTACTGGTACACAACTTACCCAATACGGCTGGGATAAGGGAACAAGCTTGTTTAATCTTCTTAAAGAGCTTATAAGGGTGGAGGGAATAGAACTTATAAGGCTTTCCTCTCTATATCCTTCTGAAATAGATCAGGAGCTTTTGAACCTTATTTTAGAAGAAGAAAAAATAGCACCCCATTTTCATCTCTCCTTACAAAGCGGCTCTAACAGGATACTTGAACTTATGAAGAGGGAGTATAAGATGGAAGATTATAAAAAATTGGTTGAAAGCATAGTATCAAAAAGACCCATAGCAGCCATAGGTACGGACATAATAGTGGGTTTCCCATCGGAAAGGGATGAAGATTTTGTGGAAACCTATAAAGCCCTTGAAGAGCTACCAATAGCCTATATGCATATATTTTCTTACTCGGATAGACCCTTTACAAAGGCAAGTCAAATGAAGGATAAGGTCCCATCCAAAGTTATAGACCAAAGAGTGAATATCCTCAAGGAGTTAGATAAGAAAAAGAGGGAAGAGTTTTATAGGAAAAACCTTGGTAAAGAGCTAAGAGCTACCATAATAGACAGTAATAGACTTTTGACAGAAAACTATCTTAATATAGAAAGAGAAGTAAGCGAAAAGGTAGGTAGCGTTATTAAAATAAAGCTGTAAATGGAAAAGAACCTATATTTGCTAAGGCACGCCCAAAGCGAGTACAACGAAAAGGGTATATTTCAGGGTAGATTAAACAGCGACCTAACTCCCCTTGGCTTTGTTCAGGCAAGGCTTTCTGCCCAAGAGCTATTAGATAAGAACATCCAGATAATATACTCTTCACCACAAAAAAGGGCATACAAAACAGCCCTTACCGTAGGTGATGTTCTTGGTCTTGATGTAATAGTAGACGAGCGGATAAGGGAAATGTCCTTTGGAATATATGAAGGTAAACCCTTCTGGGATCTTATGGAAAAAGAGGGTGAAATCTTAAGGGCTTGGCTTTCTAATCCCTTGAAAAATCCCTTACCCACTCAGGAAAACATGGAAGAGTTCAAGGATAGAGTGGAAAGCTTTCTATGGGATATAATACAAAGCCCTTATGAAAATATACTTATAGTGGCCCATGGTGGGACATTGCACGCAATGGTTTGTCTTTCTTTGGGATTGGGACTTGAAAACCTATGGAATATACATATGGATAATACGGGCTTTACCCTTTTAAGGTATAACTCTGGTAGATTTGAGCTTAAGTATTTGAACAAAATATGCCATAGGCAAGGTCTTTGATAATAGGTTCACAACCTAAGAATTCTAATTCTCTCCCCTTTTCTGTAAAGATAAACCTTATGGAGCACTGGCATATTTCTAAATCTTCTCCCCATTCTATGACTAAAAGGCCCTTGCCTATGAATTCGGAAAAATCCAGATCCCTTGTCCTGTATAGGTCAATATGGATTAATGGTCCTTTTCTTGTAGGATATTGGTTTACAAGGGTAAAGGTAGGACTTCTAACTTGATAACCTTCTAAGATGCCCATCCCCTTTGCTATTCCTTTTACCAGAGTAGTTTTTCCAGCGCCCAAATCACCCAAAAGACATAGGATTTCATTACCCTTTAAGGCTCTACCTATAATTTCTCCTATCTTCATAGTTTCCTCTTCAGAAGTGGAAATTATACGCATAGGTGTTATATTATAAACACTATGGAATATTTCTTTTTTCCAGATGTTTATGCAGACAGATATTTGATAGATTTTTATGTTGTTTCCTTTAAACTAAGAGACAAAAGCTGTGTTATAACAAAAGAGTGGGAGGGAATGGAATACATAGTAAAAATAGTGGACTGGGAAGCTTTTAAAAATAGTGCTTACGATATAGTACTTTACGAGTATGGCGATGAAATAGGAAGATTTTCCGACATAGAGCTTGCCCTTTTAGAGGCGTATAAAAAAAGCTATATAGAAGCAAGGAGGCATATGCCCCAAAACATAGAACCTGCTTTGGGTATGGGAAACCCGCCCATAGAAGTACTGGAAAGGGTATTGCCTTTTGAATATAAACCCGAGGCCTTTCCACAGAATCTTGATAATTATCTTGAAGAGCTTGTAAAAAAGGTTGAAGTGGAAACCACCGAATGGGAGCAAATAGATGATGATGAATCAGCTTTCTGATCTTCTTGAAGAGTTAACACCAAAAAGGATAGTGGAAGAGCTTGACAAATATATAATCGGTCAAGAACAAGCAAAAAAGGCCGTTGCCATAGCCCTTAGGAACAGATGGAGAAGACAAAAACTTCCAGAGCATATAAGGGATGAAGTGGCACCAAAAAACCTGCTTATGATAGGTCCAACAGGTGTGGGGAAAACGGAAATAGCCCGTAGGATAGCTCAGCTTATAAAGGCTCCCTTTGTAAAGGTAGAGGCTACAAAGTACACGGAAATAGGCTACGTAGGTAGAGACGTAGAGTCTATGGTTAGGGAGCTTGTGGAAGTTTCCTATCAAATGGTAAAGCAGGAAAAAATGCAAGGGGTAAGAAAAAGGGCGAAAAGGTTGGCGGAGGAAAGGCTTTTAGACTACCTTGTTCCACAGCAGCTTAGCTTTGGTACAAGGAGCTTTCCAGATGCTGGAAAAAGAGAAGAATTCAGAGAAAAACTGAGAAGGGGCGAGCTTGATGAAAAATTGGTTGAAGTAGAAGTACAAGAAAAAACTATGCCCCTTATTGGTATAGCTGGTCCCCCCGGCCTTGAGGAGTTAGAAGAACAACTAAGAAGCATGCTTGGTAGTTTTGGAGGGAGAAGAAGAAGAAAGCTTAAGGTAAGGGAAGCTCTTCAAATTTTTGAATCGGAAGAAGCAGAAAAGCTAATAGATCAAGAGGAAGTTGCAAGGGAGGCAATATACAGGGCAGAAAATTTTGGAATTATATTCATAGATGAAATAGACAAAATAGCAGTAAAAACGCCCGGTGTTGGTCCCGGAGTGTCAAGGGAAGGAGTACAAAGGGATTTACTTCCAATAGTAGAAGGCACTGTTGTAAAAACTAAGTACGGACCAGTAAAGACAGATCATATACTTTTTATAGCCGCTGGTGCCTTTCATATATCAAAACCTTCTGACCTTATGCCCGAGCTTCAGGGAAGGTTCCCCATAAGGGTTGAACTAAGTCCGCTAACAAGAGAAGACTTTGTGAGAATTCTTAAAGAACCCAAGAATGCCCTTACCATCCAGTACATAGAGCTTTTAAAAACGGAGGGAGTTGGGCTTGAATTTACAGAAGATGCCCTTGAGGAAATAGCCCGCATGGCAGAAGAAGCCAATAAGCGTACAGAAAACATAGGAGCAAGAAGACTACACACCATTATGGAAAAGCTCCTTGAAGACATATCCTTTAATGCTCCAGAGCTTTTTGGTCAAAGGATAATAATAGACGCAAAGTTTGTAAGGGCAAAGCTTGAGGGTATAGTAAAAGATGAAGAGCTTTCCAAATATATACTATGAGGGAAATATTGGATAGAATAGAGCAACTTCTTTCCCTTCAGGAAAAATTGGTAAACCTTATGCTACTTTCAGGCCATCAAAAAATAAGGCTTAGCATGGATACAGCCCTTGACCTTCTTTACTATAACATAGAGCTTCTTGATCTTATGGAAGAGTTTATAAGCTCCCAAGAGGATATTTTGGAAGATTACGCAAAAGAGTATACCTATAGCCTTTTGCTGGAATCTCTATCTTGGATGAGCTTAATACTGCCCGCAATAGAGGATTCCACTCCTATATTCTTGCAAGGCATAGCCAAGGAAGACCCTATTTACAGGGTAAGGTCTATTTTAAGTATGGTGGAGGAATACAAAAATAGGAATGATTACCAAAGCTTTCTAAGGATAGCAGAAGAGTTGCATAAGCTTTCTGCCTTTTTGAAGTATCAATTATTGATCGCCAAAAGGTCCTACATAGATTTTATTTAACTTTAATCTTCCATCAGGCTAAAAACCAAAGCACCCCTCGCCATACAATACTCGGCACAGGAGGAAAAGGAAAGTCTAAAACATTTGCCTGGTAAACTTTCACACATTGCCCTAAGCTTTTCCTCTAAGCCATCAAGTAATTCAACCATTCCATCAATAAGACCCCCTCCAAGAACCACTCGGTCTGGGTTAAATATGTGAATGGAGTTTACAAGACCTACAATAAGATAGTCTTTAAATTCTTCAATAGCCTTCAGGGCAGATAATTCCCCTTCCTTTGCTTTCTTTATTATTTGAAAATCATCAAGCCTTTTCCCAGAAAGCCTTT
>CALLAD010000014.1 GCA_938002625.1 uncultured Aquificaceae bacterium | reverse complement strand
CCTTCTGGCATGTCTATCACTATCTGCAATTCGCTTTTATTGTCGTAAGGCAGCATTTTAACAACTACAAGCTTTGTAATTAACAAACCAACAGAAATAACCATAAGAGCTATAGTGAACCCATAAAAGGCATACCTTTTAGCTTTGCTTTTTAGTAGAGGTACCATAATGCTTGAGTAGATTTTCCAGAAGGTAGTTTCTTTTATGTTTATTTCTTGATGCTTATGCTCTTTATCAAAATCCTTTCTTAGGAATATATAGCTTGCCCAGGGAGTGATTATAAAGGCAACAAGCAAGGAAAAGAACATGGCAACAGAGGCATTTATAGGGATGGGCCTCATGTATGGCCCCATAAGACCTGATACAAAAGCCATTGGCATAAGGGCTGCAATTACCGTAAAAGTAGCCAAAATAGTTGGATTTCCCACTTCATCGGTAGCTCTTACTATGGCTTCTCTTGGTGTTTTTGCCAGTTTTAACTCAAACCATCTGTGTATATTTTCCACGACAACTATGGCGTCATCTACCAATATACCTATGGCAAAAATAAGGGCAAAAAGGGTTACCCTGTTTAGAGTAAAGCCAAACATCTGACTTAAAAACAAGGCTATGGCAAGAGTAACTGGGACTGCTATGCCAACTACTATAGCTTCTTTTATTCCCAATGCTACTGCTATAAGAAGGATAACGGAAAAGGTAGCAATGAAAAGCTTTTTAATAAGGGTATCTGATTTTTCTTTTGCTGTTGCACCATAATTTCTTGTTATGGTTACATTTAAATCCTTGGGTATTATCTTACCCTTCAAGCTATCAACAAGTTGAATTACTTCGTTTGCTACATTAACTGCGTTTGTACCAACACGCTTAGAAATAGCTATAGTAACCGCAGGATAAAGCTCTCCAGCTCTTACTTCCTTTATATTCTTTTCTTCATGCTTTGGACCAAAGCCCATAAAAACATAGTCTTTTACTTCCGAAGGACCATCAACTACCGTGGCTACATCTCCTAAGTAGACGGGTCTTCCTTGATGTATACCAACCACTATTTTTTCCATATCCTCTTTTGATTTAAGAAATTCGCCCGTCCTTACCACGTACTCTTTATTTTCCTGTACCACTTTGCCGCTTAATCCTTGGGCATTGGCAGCTTGTATAATCTGCGCTATGTGTATGGGTGATACCCTATAGGCGTTTAACTTTACTGGATCTAAGATTATGCGAACTTCTCTTGGTCTACCACCTGTTATGAATACGTCGGCCACGTTTTGAATCTTTTTTATTTCATTCTCCAAAGCCTCTGCTATACGCCTTAGATCGTAGGAATCATAATTTTTTCCCCAAAGGGTCAAAGTTAGTATAGGCACGTCATCTATGGATTTTGGTTTTATAAGGGGAGGCAAAACCACTCCAGGTGGCGCTAAATCCATTGCCGACATCATTTTAGTGTTTAGGTCTACAAGAGCCTTTACTGGGTTTGTACCTACATAAAAGCGCGCGGTAACTACCGCCATACCTTCCATACTTGCGGAGTATATGTATTCAATATCCTTAAGTTCCCAAAGCTTTTTCTCAAGGGGCGTAACTACTCTTCTTTCTACTTCCTCTGGAGTGGCCCCCGGATAGGAAATCATTATGTCTATCATAGGAACCACTATTTGTGGTTCTTCTTCCTTTGGCGTTGTTATTACAGAAAAAAGACCCAAGGCCAAAGAAACCAATATAAGAATAGGAGTAAGTTTTGAATCTATAAAGTAATGTGCTAATCTTCCAGCAAGGCCATACATTCCTTATCCTCCTACCCTACAACCTTCGCATGCCCTTTCTATGCCTTGTATGACAATCTTTTCACCTTCCTTTAAGCCAGAGAGTATTTCTACTTTATCTCCCCTTACTTCTCCAAGCTTTACAAATCTAAGCTCAAGGGTATTATCGGGCTTTACAACCCATACACCCGTAAAGTCAAAACGTTTTACTATGGCACTTCGTGGAACCAGTATGGCTTCTACTTCTTCTGGTATAAGAAGGTGAGCATACATTCCACTTTTAATATCTCCATAGTTTGGGAGCTCCAACTTAACTCTAAAGGTTTTTGTCAAGGGATCAAGGGCTGGAGAGATTTCCTTTACCTTACCAATAAGAAGGTTTTCTTGAACTAATACTTTAAATTCTTTTCCTAAGCTTACTTTGTTTATGTACTTTTCTGGCAAAAATACCTCAAGCAAATATGGTGGGCTTTCTATAACTAACAGGGGATGTCCGGGTATTGCTGTATCTCCTACATCTATATTTTTATAAACAACATAGCCGCTAATGGGAGAGGTTATGCTTGTATACTTTATATTGCTAAGTATGGCTTCCCTTTGACTTTGCGCTGCTCTTATACCAGCCTTAGCCTGCTCCACTTGAGCCTTTGCTGCTTCATATTGTGCTTTTATTTGATCAAATTCTTGTTGTGTGATTGCTCCCTCCTTCAAAAGGGCAGAGTATCTTTCATAGGTCTTTTTTACAGCTTCAAGATTAGCCATAGCCGCTTTCAAGGCTTGCTCCGCTTGTCCTATTTGACCTTCCACCGCTAAAGCTTGAGCTTTTATATCCTCCGCATCTATGGATAGCAATAGTTGTCCTTTTTTCACGGCTTGACCTTCTTTAACATACACACCCGTTACCTTTCCCATAAGCCTTGTGGATATTTCCACTCTTTTATCTGCTACTATTTGCCCTGAGTAGGAAGTTTCTATTTGAGATACCTTTTCTACAGTACCTATGGTCAAACCTTCTACTATTGGTCTTTCTCCCCTTACTTCACCTGGCTTTTCTTTGCCACTTAAGAACCCACCCAGCCATATTATCATCCCTATTATTACCAAAACAAATAGGAGATATTTAATCCAGCCTTTCATTTTATAACCTCCTGCGTAAGACCAGCACTGAATAATACATCTATGTAAGCTTTCTTACATAATCTCAGAGCTTCAATCTTTTCAAGTCTTGCCTTGTCAAGTTCTGTTTGTACGTCTAACACATCCACCATCCTTGCAAGACCATTTTTATACCTTAATTCCATAATTCTAAGAGCTTCTTGGCTTGCCCTTATTCTATCTTCTGCGGACTTTAACATTTCAAGAGAGTTTTTATACTCGGCGTAAGCCCTTTCTACTTCAAGTAAAGCCAAATCCTTTAATAACTTTAATCTTTCTTCAAGCCCAGCCTTTCTTTCCAAATTAGCTTCTGCTTTTCTTAAGGTGCTAAGGCCTGTGTCAAAAGTCCAAGATACGGATAATCCCACCATATAACCCTTTCCATCGGAGCCAAGGGGAGCACCTTTTGAATTAAGAACATACTGTCCGAAGGCGTATACTTGTGGAAGGTTATCAGAAAGAATAAGTCTATAAGCCTCCCTTAGGGCTTTTATCCTTTCCTCAAGAGCCTTTATATCGCTTCTTTGATAAGCCTTTTCTTTTACGTAATCAATGTTTATTGAAGGGCATACTTCTAAAGGTTGTACTTCAAAAGCACCGAGTGGAGTACCTATGAGCACTTCCAAAGCTTTTTTAGCTACTTCATACCCTCTTATGGATTTTTCTAAGTTTTCTTGAGCTTTTGATACATAAACTTGCCCTCTAAGTACATCTGCCAATAAAGCTGTGCCCACTTTATGCATTTGCTCTGCCAATCTAAGCTTTTCCTTAGCATCCTTTAAAACCTGTTCCGAAACCTTAATAGCTTCTTTTGCAAAGGAAGCGTCTACGTAAGCTTTGTAAATATCCCTTATTACTTCTTCTTCCTTCCTGCTTGCATCCAAGCTTACCGCTTTGTATTCATATTCCCCAATCCTTCTTGCCGATTGTAGCTTTCCACCAAGCCATATGGGTATTTCAACAGTAGCTTTTGTTTCAAAATTATTGATATCCTTTGGATTATTTAGCCTTGATGGGTCAAAGTCTTGAATACTCATCCTTTCCTGATTAAGCTTACTCATAAAAGCGAAGGCTGGAATATCCGTCCTTGTGTAGTTTTCTTCTATTTTTATTCTTGGATATATTGCCCCCTTTATTGCCCTTAGCTCTAACTCTTGGGCTTTTACATCCCTCTTTGCGGCCTTTATAAGATGATTATTCTTTGTGGCAAGCTCTATGGCTTCTTGTAAAGTAAGTTCTTTTCCTAAGAGTAAACCACTAAATATAAGTAAAAGTGCTAAGCTTCTCATGGCATTAACTTATAATTATATTCTAATATTTTAATGCAGTCAAGTGTAAAAAAATCCATCAGCCACCAATTCCCTGAGACAGGTTATCCATAAGAGCTTCTATGAACTTTTCCATCCTCATACCCCTTGAACCTTTAAAGAGTATAAAACTTTTCTCCTTGTCCAAGTTTAAAAGAGCCTTGATTAAGTCCTCGGCCCTTTCAAAGAACATACAATTTCCCCCTTTTTTCTTACACTCTTCATAGGCATACTTCATTTCCTTTCCATAGAAAAAGCAAAGGTTTATACCAAGCTTGCAACACAGTTGACCTATTTCCCTATGGTAGGCCTCTGAATTTTCTCCAAGTTCAAGCATATCCCCCAATACGGCTATTTTAAAGCCATCAAAAAGGCTTAAACTTTTTATTGCCATCCTCATAGAGGGTGGGTTTGCATTATAGGTATCATCTATTATGGTAAAAGCTCCCACCTCAACCACTCTAAACCTACCTTCAACAGGATGGAAATTTTCAAGACTTTCGCTGAGCTCTTTCCAATCAAGCCCTAAGGCTTGTAAGATCCTAAAGGAACAAAGGGCATTTTCCACTACAGCAAGGCTTGGAATTGGTATATAAACTTTCCTATCTTCTATCCAAAAACTTATACCCTCTTTGGAGATTTTTATATTCCTTGCGGAAAAATCTTT
>CALLAD010000013.1 GCA_938002625.1 uncultured Aquificaceae bacterium | reverse complement strand
TCGCAGAGGTATTTAGTTTTGTTTTCTGGCACTCTAATGTACATATGGACAGCTCCAGCGTTTACCCTAAAAGGCCTTGAAGCCACGTAAGGGTTTTCTTCCGTTTCTGCATGTACCAGAAACATACCGGCGGAAGAGTTTCCCACAAGCATACCCTCCCCTCTGTTTAGGAGGGATGTGGTATCAACACAAACCCTGTCACCAAGACCTATGGGCAATATCTTTGTTATCTTAACCACCACCAAGGGCAGTCTTTCTTCCTCTTCTTCCAAAACCTTACCTACCTTTTTTATAGTGTTTATATCCTTTGTCTTTAACACAATGCCTTTCACACCCTTCTCAAGGACCTTTATGGCAAGCCTTGCCTCTTCTTCGTTTTTTACCACGGCATAAAGTTCTTCTCTCTGGGCTATGAGATTTTCAAGGGGTATTATAGTCCAATCGGTTGTTTCTACTATTGCCTTTATATTAGGTGCAAGCTTGGCAGCTCTTTCTTCGTCTTCTTTTCCTTTTATAAGTATATAAACATAATCTTTCCCTTCCTTCAAATCTCCACCATCCTTAGAAGCCACCAATACTCTACCAAGGGCCTTTACTTCTTCAACTTTTGAAGGGTCGGAAAGAAGTATTACCTTTGCGCCAGATTCCAAGGCAGCCGTTATGAGCTTTTTATCAAATTCTTCGGACCAATACCAAAAATCTTTCATGGAAAAAAATTATATCCAACTTCTTTCCTTTAAAAGGTTTAAAACCTTTTCTATAGTATCCTCTATGCTCAGGTTTGTTGTATCTATTATTACAGCATCCTCGGGTGGTTTAAAGGGATAGATGGGTCTATTTTTATCCCTTTTATCCCTTTCTTCTATGGCCTTAAGTATTTCTTCAAAGCTTGGGTTTAATCCCTCTTTTTTAAGTTGTTCATACCTTCTTCTTGCACGCTCTTTTAGGTCTGCTGTAATAAATATTTTCAAGGGTGCATGGGGAAAGATGTGGGTACCTGCATCCCTACCTTCTATAAGGGCTTGCTCCTCATTAACCAAAGACCTAAAAAACTGATTTATTCTTTCTCTAAACTCTGGTATAGAAGCTATTTGAGAAGCCCTTTTGCCAATATTTTCATTTCCAAGCCTATGGCTTATATCTTCTCCCTTATAGAAAACCTTAGTCTCTCCAATGCCTAACTTTACCTCCATTGGCTTTTCAAAAACATCAAGGATGTTTTCATCCTCTATACCTTCTACAAGGGCAACATAGGCAAAGGCCCTATACACTAATCCCGTATTAAGGTAAAATATACCAAGCCTTTTGGATAGCTCTTTTGCTATGGTGCTTTTTCCACTACCCGCAGGGCCATCTATTGTTATTTTCATGTAAGACCCCTACCTCCAGCGGATATACCCTTCAACTTTAACTCTAAATCCGTAGGTTTGCTTGCATGCATTATAGCCGTAGTATAGTCAATAAGCCCTTTCCTGTAAAGCTCCTCCAGGTGCTGATCAAAGGTCTGGGTTCCGTAAACTAGCTTACCCTTTTCAAGGAGAGAGGGTATATGGTCAAACTTAGTGAGATCTAAAATAGCCTCCTTTATGGCGGCTGTGTTTATAAGCACTTCCACCGCTGGAATTACACCCGATCCATCAGCCTTGGGTAATAACCTCTGAGAAAATATGGCTATAAGAGTTTCCGCCAGCTGTATTCTTATCTGTTCTCTCGCCTCTAAATTAAACATTCCTATAAACCTGTTTATTGTTTCCTTTGCATCAAGCGTATGTAAAGTGGACATAACAAGGTGTCCAGTTTCTGCGGCTTGCAAGGCTATTTGAGCAGTTTCTGGATCTCTTATTTCACCAACCATTATAACGTCTGGATCCTCCCTTAATGCAGCCCGCAGTCCCCTTGCAAAGGATTGGGTATCTATACCTACCTCCCGCTGCACTATAAAAGACCTTTTATCGGTAAAAAGGTATTCTATTGGATCCTCTATTGTGATTATCAGCATTTCCTTATTAGAGTTTATGGCGTCTATGAGAGCAGCAAGAGTAGTAGATTTACCAGCTCCAGTTGGTCCAGTTACTAAGATTAGACCTTTTATATTTTTCAATACTACCTTTTTCATAACCTCGGGAAGGTTAAGGCTTTCAAAAGGTGGTATATGAATAGGCACTATCCTAAAAGCCAATCCGACCGTGCCTCTCTGCCTATAAATGTTAACACGAAAGCGAGCCACGCCTGGTAGGGAATAGGATGTGTCCACCTCTCCAAACTCTTCAAATTCTGCCCTTTTTTTCCGACCTCTACCCAGTACTTCTTTTACTATTAACTCAATGACTGCTTCATCCAATGGGGGAAAATCCTTAAGGTCCCTTAGTTGCTTTTTTACCCTTATTACAGGTACTTTCCCAGTCTTTATGTGAATGTCCGAAGCTCCAAGCTCTACCGCTCTTTTAAGTATCAGTTGAAGCAAGACCAGCCACCTCCCTTACTTTCTCTTCTATTTCCTTAGCAATCTCTGGATTTTCCATAAGAAACTTTTTAGCCTGTTCCTTGCCTTGACCAAGCCTTATATCACCATAGCTATACCATGCCCCGCTTTTGTTTATAACCTTCAATTCACTACCTACATCAATAAGGTCACACAGTTTGCATATGCCTTCCCCGTATATTACATCAAACTCTGCCTCTTGAAAGGGTGGAGCCAGTTTATTTTTTACAACCTTTACCCTTATCCTATTTCCAGACTTTTCTCCTCCGTCCTTTATATCCCCTATACGCCTTACGTCTAATCTCATGTCGGCAAAGAACTTAAGAGCTCTTCCCCCTGGTGTTGTTTCGGGATTTCCAAACATAACTCCTATCTTTTCCCTAAGTTGATTTATAAAAATTATGGCAGTGTTAGCTTTATGAGCCATACCCTTTAGCTTCCTTAGGGCTTGGGACATAAGCCTTGCTTGCTTTCCCACATGGGCTTCTCCTATTTCACCCTCCAGCTCGTCCTTTGGCACAAGGGCAGCAACAGAGTCTATGACTATAACGTCCACCGCATTGCTTGCCACAAGGCTTTCGGCTATTTCCAAGGCTTGCTCTCCATAGTCAGGTTGTGATATGTATAGTCTTTCTGTATCTACGCCTATCTTCTCGGCATACTTTGGATCAAGGGCATGCTCTGCATCTATGAACACGGCTATTCCACCTTTTCTTTGGGCTTCTGCTATTATGTGCAATGCAAGGGTAGTTTTTCCAGAGGATTCTGGACCAAATATTTCTATAACTCTACCCTTTGGGATCCCTCCTATTCCAGTGGCTATATCTAAGGCAAGAGAACCAGTGGGTATTACATCCACTTTAACTTTTTCAGCATTCCTTAGGGGCATTATGCTGCCTTTACCAAAACGTCTCTCTATGCTTGCTAGGGCATTCTCAAGAGCTTTTCTTTTTTCAACAGCCTCTTTTTGAATTTCTTCCATAGTATTAATATTCTACTACTCTTGGGACTACGAAAAAGTTATCCTCACTCTCTGGGGCTTGTTTGAGCAATAGGGATGGGTCAAAATCCCTTACTGGATCGTCATTCCTCAAGGGTGTTTCCTCAAAGGGAGGAAGGAAGGGCTCTATTCCTTCTGTATCTACTTCTTTTAATTGCTCCACGAAGGAAAGTATACTTTGAAGTTGTTTTTCAAAGTATTCTTCCTCTTCCTCCGTAAGCTTTATCCTTGCTAAGTAAGCAACCTTTTTTATCTCCATGCTATCAAAAAATATATATCAAAAAGTCCTTTTTTCCAGTTCCTACCTTTTTAGTAAAGCTTGGAGTATAAACATAACAATGGCCAAGCTTATGCTGGCATCGGCTACGTTAAAAGCTGGCCAAGAAAGCCCACCATAGGAGAGGTATATAAAATCCCTAACGCTGCCCAAAAAAAGCCTATCGTAAAAGTTCCCCAAGGCACCCCCACCCACCATACCCATAAGCATGGCATCTAAGACCTTTTTGGACTTTATGGTATACACAAAGGTTATTATCAAGGCTAATATGGGAGTTATTAATAGTACGGGTAATCTCACAATATCTGGAGCATCGGAAAGTATGCCAAAAGCTACTCCCTTATTGTACACTAAGACAAGATGAAGAAAGGGCAATAGGGTGATTTCTTTTTCCGCAAGATGCTTCTCCGCCATGTTTTTTGTAAAAAGGTCTAAAAGAAGGATAAGGATGGCAATGAGGATGTATATTATAGAAGGCTTTCTAAGGATTTTTCCCATATTTCCTGAAGTTCCCTTATATTAACTTCAAAAATCTTCTCTTCGTTGTTAGTCAGGCTAAAAAAGCCTCCTTCCCTTAACCTACCAAGGAGCATCCAATCAAGACCATAAGATTCCACAAGGTCCTTTAAGTGTTCAACTCTTTCCCTTTCTACGCTTACCACCACAAGGGTGGGATTTTCTGAGAAGAGGAAAAAGTCAAGCCTACCATCTAAATAAAGGTTTACATCAAGCCCTAAGTTTGTATGGAATAAACTTTCAAGAAGGGCTACTGCAAGCCCACCAACAGAAACATCATGGGCTGATTTTATAACATCTTCCTCTATAAGCTTTAGCAGTAGTTTATGAAGGTTCTTTTCCTTTTCCATATCCACATAGGGCACATCACCAAGCACCTTACCGTGGATTACCTTCAAAAATTCGCTCCCAGCAACAGACATATCCCTTTTTATATCGCCTATAAGAAGCACTAAGTCACCCTCCTCCTTGAACTTATGGTCTATAAACTTACCACCCTCCACTGCTCCAACTGCAACAATTATAGGAGTTGGATATATGTTTCTTATCACTTCCTTTTCCACCGTCTCGTTATACAGGGAAACATTACCGCTTACTATGGGAACTTCAAAATACTCACAAGCAAAGGCCAAACCCTCTATGGCTTTTACCAATTGCCACATTATTTCTGGTCTATCTGGATTTCCAAAGTTTAGGCAATCCGTTATTCCTAAGGGCTTTGCACCAACACACGCAAGATTTCTCAAAGCTTCTGCCACTATGTATTTACTTCCCTCGTAGGGATTCAAGAAAAGCATTCTACCGTTACCTTCTACCGTTATGGCTACAAGCTTATCGCTTTTTATCTCTGGCTTTTCTACCCATTTTATCCTCAGAAGGGCGGCATCTCCACCGGGCTTTATTACTGTGTTTGTTCCCACTTGGTAATCGTATTGGCTGTAAATCCATTCCTTTGAGCATAGGTTTGGTGAAGCAAGTAGCTTCTTTAAGGCTTCTAAAATGTGCTTTCCCTCTATTTCTTCCAAGGTATTTTGATCAAAGTTTCTTAAAGAGTTTATATATTTTGGCTCCTCGTAGGGTTTTTCATAAAGGGGAGCGGAGTCCACTATTAAGCTTACAGGAAGCTCGCATACTATTTCATCCTTGAAATAGGCCCTAAGGACGCCATCCTTTGTTAGCTTTCCAACCACTTCGCCTTCAAGGTGGTAATACTTGGCAAGCTCCTTTAGTCTTTCTACCTTATCTTCTTGTGTTACTAAGAGCATTCTCTCTTGGCTTTCGGAAAGCAATATCTCAAAGGGTGTCATGTTTTCTTCCCTTAAGGGCACCTTGTGGAGCCATAGTTCAACACCACATTTAGATTTGCTCGCAAGCTCGGAAGCAGAACCAGAAAGCCCAGCGGCACCTAAATCCTGAAGGCCAGTTATTAAACCCTCATCTATAATCTGAAGTAAGGCCTCTATAAGCTTTTTACCAAAGTATGGATCTCCTATTTGTACATTGGGTAATTTTTCTTCTATATCTTCCCCAAACTCACCAGAAGCCATAACGGCGCCATGTATACCATCCCTACCAGTAGACGAACCAAGCAAAAAGAGTAAATCTCCAGCCTTCCCCCTTGCCCTTAGCATCTTACCCGCTGGTATTACTCCAAGGCAAAAGGCGTTAACCAATGGGTTTGTTTTATAACACTCTTCAAAATATGCTTCACCCGCTATGGTAGGTATGCCTATGCAGTTGCCATAGTGGGATATGCCCCTTACTACACCTTTTACGATTCTTTTATCAACGGGAAGGCCAAACCTTAAAGAATCCGCCAAGGCTATTGGCCTTGCCCCCATAGAGAGTATATCCCTTATAATTCCGCCAATTCCTGTAGCCGCACCATGAAAGGGTTCTATATAGGATGGGTGGTTGTGGCTTTCTATTTTAAAGGCAAGCCAAACCTTATGGTCAAGTTCTACAACTCCTGCGTTTTCCCCAGGACCTTGAATTACCCATAATGCCTTTGTGGGAAGCTTCTTTAGGTGTACCTTTGAAGACTTATAAGAGCAATGCTCTGACCATAAGGCACCAAGTACGCCAAGCTCCGTATCTCTTGGTTCCCTTTGAAGCTTCTCAACTATTGTCTTGTATTCTTCCTCTTTTAAACCAAAAAGTTCAAAGGATTTCATTACTTACCTTCACTAAAAACTTCTTTTTTAATTTCTTCCTCCCTTCCAAAAACTCCCATTATATGGTAGCCATTGTCTACGTGTATAACTTCTCCCGTGATAGCCCTTGCCCATGGGCTACACAAAAATGCGGCAGTATCACCTACTTCTTCTATGGTTATAGCCCTTCCAAAGGGATTTACCTTTATGGTATGCTCCATAAGAAGGTGAAAACCTGTTATGCTATAGGCGGCAAGGGTTTTTACTGGTCCTGCCGATATGGCGTTTATTCTATGGCCATGCTTGGCTATATCATAGGCAAGGTATCTAACGGTAGCCTCTAAAGCAGCCTTTGCTATACCCATCACATTATAGTGGGGAACAACCTTCTCCGCACCATAATAAGAAAGGGTAATAATTGATCCTTCTCTACCCTCCATAAGGGGAAGTAGCTCCCTTGTTAGGGCTATAAGGGAATATACGGATATATCCATGGCTATTTTAAAACCTTCCCTTGAAGTGTCTATTACTCCACCCTTAAATTCATCCCTTGGCGCAAAGGCTATGGAATGAACCAATATATCAAATTTTCCCCATACTTGAGAAAGCCACTCACCAAGAGACTTTATATCCTCATCCTTTGAAACATCACATTCAAACACAAGGTTAGAGCCAAACTCTTCCGCTATTTCTTCAACCCTCTTTTTTAGCTTCTCATTGGCATAAGTGAAAGCAAGCTCTGCACCCTCCCTATGGAAGGACTTTGCTATTCCGTAAGCTATACTTCTTTCGTTGGCTACTCCAGTAATAAGAGCCCTTTTACCTTCTAAAAGCCCCATGCCTGCCTCCTCACTCAAGGATTTTTATAGCAGCTTCAACATCAGCCTCCTCATGAACTATAAGGCTAAGAGCTTTAACCATTTTTATCCTATCCCTTGCTTGGAAAATATTCCTTCCCACAGAAAGCCCCTTTGCTCCAGCTTTTATGGCACCATAGACCATTTCAAGCACTTCCCTTTCCGTTTTCATCTTTGGACCACCAGCTATTACTACAGGTATAGGGCATCCTTCTATGGCCTTTGCAAAGCTTTCTATATCACCCGTGTGTGGCACCTTTACTATATCGGCACCGAGCTCCGCACCCAGCCTTGCGCAGTGGGCAACTATTTTTGGGTCATATTGGTTCATATCCTTTCCTCTTCCGTATACCATAGCAAGCAAGGGCATCCCCCATTCTTCACAAACCTTAGATACATAACCAAAATCCCTTAGCATTTCCCTTTCCATATCGGCGCCCCGTCGCCTCATGGGCCACCTATCATTACAGCCAAAGTCTCAGGCAATCCTTTAGGGATCAGTG
>CALLAD010000012.1 GCA_938002625.1 uncultured Aquificaceae bacterium | reverse complement strand
GTAGAAGATAACTTTTTTGATGCAGCTTTTGTGGATGTAAAAGATCCTTTGCCCTTTGTTGAAAAAGTTTGGAAAGCTTTAAAGCCAGGGGCTTCTTTTGGAAGTATACTTCCTACAACAAATCAAGTAACCTCTTTGTTAAAAGCTATGGAAGGTCTTTTTTGTGATATAGACGTCATAGAAGTATTTCATAGGCATTATAAAACAAACTCCGAAAGGTTTAGACCTCAAGATACCATGGTGGCACACACGGGCTATTTACTCTTTGCTAAAAAGAGGATATAACTTTTTATGTCTGGTAATTCCACTTTGCAATAGGGATATTCCTCTGGTGCTTCCGAACCTTTCATTATAAGGATATACTTACTGGACAGCTTTTCCAAAATGGGGAGGATGTTTTTTAACTTCCCTAAGGCTCTACATATTACGAGATCAAAGCTCTCTTGTACCTTTTGGGCTTCTTTACATAAAACCCTGTATTGAATTCCAAGTTTTGTTTTTAAATATTCTAAAAAGGAACACTTTTTTGCCACCGCCTCTATTAAGGTAAGGTTTATCCTATTCCCGTAGTAAATCTTTAAAGGAACACCTGGAAAACCAGCACCAGAGCCTACATCACAAATAGATAAACCATCCACCTCTATACCTTTTTCTTCAAGACAAAGGCTTACGCTTACAGAGTCCAAAAAATGTCTTAGCACTATTTCTTCGTCCTCTTTCAGAGAGGTTAAATTATGAACCTTATTCCATCTTTTAAGCTCCCTTAGGTAGACTTCAAACATGTAAATTTGATCCTGAGAAAGAGAAAACCCATTCCTTGAGAATATTTCCTTGATTATTTCCTTAGAAGAAATTTTATGTCCTCCGCCATCTTGTCTGGATCTTGTTTAGCAGGGGTGTAAAGAAGTTTTATTTTGTTATCAGGCGTTATTAAATATATGGTTGCCGTATGATCTACAAGATAGCCTCCAGCAGATTCTCCATCCACCTTTCTATAATAAACCTTATATTCCTTTGCCACTTTCCTTATTTCTTCTTCGCTTCCCCTCAGACCTATAAAGAATGGATGGAAATAGGGAACATAACCCTTTAGCACCTCCTCTGTATCTCTTTCAGGATCTACGCTTACAAAAAGCACTTGTACCCCTTTGGCCTTTTCCCCTAACCTTTCCATAACTTTTGCCACAGTATCAAGGGCTGCAGGGCAGACATCGGGACAATGGGTATAACCAAAGAAAATAAGAACTATCTTACCCTGCCCAGTAAAAGAGGAAAGCTTTACCCTTTTTCCATTATGGTCTGTAAGCTCAAAATCATAGGCTGGTTCATCAAAGAAATGTCCGTAGAATTGGTGCTCCCTTTTGCAAGAAGCTAAAATTAAAGCAAAGAAGAAAAGGCTTATAAGTATTGTTAATTTTCTCATAATTTAGATATTGTAACAGAAACCATCATGTGTACGACAAGAATCAGGGTGTTCCAAAAATAGCCTATGAATGTTCATAGGCTACGCCCCTGTCCCCTGCAACAGGAACTCGCGCCCTTTCGGGTCCTCCCCACGTGTCCCAAGAGAGTTTCTCTCTCGGGACAGAGAGGGTTTTTAGAACTCCCTCAGGAGAGCGCGCCGTCAACGCCGCTACCCTAAGAACCCACAAGAGATTAGCGGATACCCAAGCTTGTTCCAACCAGAGGCTTGGATATCCTCTCTGGTTAACTCTTAAGGCTTGTTATTAATTATAGGCAAAAATCTGCTTCCTGTCAAGTATTTTGAAAGTGTTCCGATTTTTGGAACATACTCTATATCTATTGACAAAATCTATAAGGGTTATAAACTTATAAAAACCTAATAACTGTTAGGAGGCAAGGTATGTACTATGTGGCGGAGGTGATAAACGAAGAGTGTAGCAAGTACAACTGCAAGCAATGCACCCTTTTCTGCCCAGAGCCAAACACCCTAATGTATACCGATGAAGAACATCACGCCTTTGTGACTCAGAATCGTTGCAAAGGCTGTGCCTTGTGTGTTTATGTTTGCGTGAACCTTCTAAAAAGAAATGCCATTCATATGGTCATGCCAGAAGTTCATGCAGAAAAATAAAAATTTTGTAGGAGGTAAAATATGGCAACCTTAGGACCGAGCGGTTTTTCACCTTATCCAATGGCAGTTTATGAAGGTATTCTTAACCCACCACCGGGCAAAGCTCTCCTTTTTAATGAAATAGTTGATGAAGAGATTGCCATGAGGGAAGCGGCCAAAGCTATGCTAACAAGGGAAAACCCCACCATATTCCCAGGACCACAAGTGCTTTATGCATGGAACGAAGAGGCAAAGGAAAAGGCAAAACTCGTTAAAAAGATGGCGGAGGTTCTGGAAGCCAAGATTATTCCCATGTATGACTATAGACCAAAGTATCCAAAGATTAATCCAGCCGTTGAAATAAACCCAAACCATCCAAACCTTACCATATGGCATAACAACATAAAGGCCTGTATTTTTGTTGGTGTACACTGCCACTATGCAAACGTAGCCCTAAAGATAATAAGGGCAGAAACTGACTGCTTTACCATAGCTATGTGTAGTATGGATGGACATGAGGATGCTATGATAACGCTTAGAGATCAACATTTAGAAGAACTGG
>CALLAD010000011.1 GCA_938002625.1 uncultured Aquificaceae bacterium | reverse complement strand
CTTTCAACCTCAGATACGGATATCATTGGTCCTACGTCCGTATCTTCTTGCATGGGATCCCCCACTTTTAGCTTGCTCACTACCTCCTCTAACTTCTTTAAATAATCCTCAAAAAGATCCTCGTGAACAAAGACCCTTTGAACCGATATACATACCTGACCAGCTATTGCATAACCACCGAGCACAGTTTTTTGAACAGCCTTTTGAATATCTCCATCCTTATGAAGAACTATGGCAGAATTAGACCCAAGCTCTAATACTACTTTCTTTATGCCTGCTTGTCTTGTTATGATTTCTCCTACCTTTCTGCTTCCTGTGAAAGAGACTACTCTTACTTTTGGATGGGTAGTCATAGCCTTTCCCACATCTCCATATCCAGGGAGGATACTAAGGGCTTTTGGTGGAATCCCAGCCTCTAAGAGAATTTCACCAAGCATTAGGGGAGTTAATGGTGTCCTTTCTGATGGCTTTAGTATTACAGCATTTCCGCAGGCAAGGGCTGGGGCAACTTTATGCATGGACAAATTAAGGGGAAAGTTAAAGGGAGTTATGGCGGAAACTATTCCAACAGGTTCACGAATATAAAAGCCTACCTTACCTTTACCGTTGGGATGGGCGTCTATGGGTATAACTTCTCCACCTATCCTTTTTGCTTCTTCGGCGGAAAATACAAGAGTTTGTATTGCCCTTTGTACTTCCGTTCTGGCTTCTTTGATGGTTTTTCCTACCTCCAAAACTAAGGTTTTTGCAAATTCTTCCGCTCTTTGTGTAAGGATCTGGCTTGCTTTCATAAGTATGCTGTACCTTTCATAAGGTGTTAGGGAAGAGATTTCCTTATAGCCTTCTTCTGCTATCTCTATTGCCCTGTAAACATCCTCTTCATCTGCTTTTGAAACCTTTGCTATCCCTTCTCCACTGTATGGATATATAACGGGCATCTTTTCCCCTTTGGAAACCCACTGACCACCTAATAAAATATCTGTCCTCATAGTTTATAATTTTAAACCCATCATGCTAAGTCCAGAAGAACAACTAAGACTTATAAAAGAGGGAACTGTTGAGATTATAGAGGAAGAAGAACTACATAAGAAGTTAAAGGAAGGTAGACCATTACGTATAAAAGCTGGCTTTGATCCAACAGCTCCCGATTTGCATCTCGGTCATACGGTTTTGCTTCAAAAACTCAGGCAATTTCAGCAACTTGGTCATGAGGTTTACTTCCTAATAGGTGACTTTACCGCGATGATAGGAGATCCTACGGGGAGAAGTCAGGTGAGACCACCTTTAAGTAAGGAAGAAGTACTGGAAAATGCTAAAACCTATGAAGAGCAAGTGTTTAAGGTGCTTATTCCAGAAAAAACCAGAATAGTTTTTAATAGCTCTTGGCTTTCTTCCCTTGGTACAGAGGGCATAATAAAGCTGGCGGCAAAGTATACGGTGGCGAGGATGTTGGAAAGGGATGATTTCTCGCAGAGGTTTAAGGAAGGTATTCCCATATACATACACGAGTTTATATATCCTCTGTTACAAGGCTACGATAGCGTTTTTCTAAGAGCCGACGTAGAATTGGGTGGTACAGACCAAAAGTTTAACCTCCTTGTGGGAAGGGATTTACAAAGGGCATACGGGCAAGAACCCCAAGTATGCATAACCCTTCCTCTTCTTGTTGGACTTGATGGTGTTAGAAAAATGTCAAAATCCTATGGCAATTACATAGGCATAAAGGAAGAACCCAACCAAATGTTTGGAAAAATTATGTCCATATCCGATGAGCTTATGTGGGAATACTATCTTCTTTTAACAGATTACACTAAGGAAGAAGTGGAAAAATTCAAAATCAACATGCATCCAATGGAAGCCAAAAAAATGCTTGCCCATTATATAGTTTCCAGATATCACTCTAAGGAAGAAGCCGATAAGGCTCTTGAGTTTTTTGAAAAAACCTTTTCCAAAAGGGAGTTTCCGCAGGATGCACCAGTTATAAAGGTAGAAAGGGGTTATCGTAAAAAGGCTTACGAGCTCCTTGTAGAGCTTGGAATAGAAGCTACGAAAAATTCCGCAAGAAGATTAATAGAGGGTGGCGGTTTAAAAATAAATGGAAAAAAAGTAGAGGACGCAAACCAAGAAATAGAAATCGTAGAGGACCTTAAAGTTCAGGTAGGTAAGAAAAAGTTTTTTAGAATCATACCTATTTAGTCTTTACTACTTTTACCTTGCTCCAGTCTATAGGGTTAAAGCCTGTCACCTTAGCATAGTCCCTAACAGTTTTGTAGTTAACATGTTTTTCAATTTCCACTTTGAGCAAAAGAATTTTTTCCTTTTCCCTTTTTAACTCCCTTAGCTTCTCTGTATAGTTTTTGGATACACTTAGGCTATAGGCAGAATATAAAAGGTTTAGAAGAAGAAGAAGAGAGCTAAAAAATATATACTTCATACCTTCTCTCCCACTCTAAGTTTTGCACTTCTACTTGAAGGATTTTCCCTAATTTCCTCTATAGTAGGAGTTATTGGCTTTTTTGTCAAGGGTTTTAGATGACTTTTTATAAAGTTCTTCACTATTCGGTCTTCTAAGGAATGAAAAGAGATAACAACCAGCCTTCCACCTGGCCTAAGGAAATCAAGGGTTTTATAAAGGGCTATTTCAAGAGATTTTAACTCCTGGTTTACTTCTATCCTTATGGCTTGGAAAATTCTAGTAGCTGGATGAATCTTTCCCCTTTTGTATGGTAATACGGCGGTTATTATCTTTACCAATTCCCCAGTGGTTTCTATGGGTTTTTTTGCCCTTGCAAGTACTATTGCCCTTGCTACTCTTTTAGAGTAGGGCTCTTCTCCGTATTCTCTAAATATTCTCTCAAGCTCCCTTTCAGAGTACTTGTTAACCACATGGTATGCGCTTATTCTATCTTCTGGGTTCATTCTCATATCCAAGGGCTCATCCCTTTGGAAAGAAAAGCCCCTTGGGCTTTTTAGCTGTAGACTTGAAACTCCAAGATCAAATAAAAAGCCATCTACTTTCTCTATGCCTTCTCTTTTTAGTACTTCATCAAGGTCAGAAAAGTTGGCATGATATAAACTAAATCTTCCCTCAAAATCTTTTAGATTATCCTTGGCTAATTCAAGGGCATAAGGATCCCTATCTATGCCTACCAAGAAGGCTTTTGGATTTTTTTCAAGAATCCTTCTTGCATGTCCTCCAAGTCCAAGGGTGCAGTCTACATATATGGTGCCACCATTTCCTAAGAGGAGGTCAACGGCAGGTTCAAGGAGTACGGGAATATGCATTTAAAAGAGTTTAAACTGCCTTACTGGAAAAAAGCTTTTTCTATGTATCGGGCTTTCTTTGTATGTTTTTAGAGCCTCTATATGTTCCCTTGTGGCATAGCCTTTATGCTTTGCAAAGTTGTAATTGGGAAAAAGTTTATGGTAGTGTTCCATTATTCTATCCCTTAAAACCTTTGCTACTATGCTTGCGCAGGCACAACTAAGACTTTTTTCATCACCCTTTACCAAGGGTACACAGTTATAGCCTTCAATGGAAAGATAATCGCTTATTACTACGTGGAATTCGTGATTTAGATCCTCAAGGGCCCTTTTAAAGGCTATCTTATTAGCTTGAGCAATGCCAATTTTATCTATTAGCGTTGAATCTACTACGGCAGTGCCTATGGCCAAAGCCTTTGATTTTATAATTTCAAAAAACTTTTCTCTTTCTTCTTGGGTCATTTTTTTGGAATCTTTGTCAATAAAGGGCTCGGTAAAGGGTGGTAATATGACGGCACAGGCAACTATTGGGCCAGCAAGGGGACCCCTTCCAGCTTCATCTACGCCGGCAACCAAAAGTCCCCTTTCCCAATAGGGTATTTCATATTGGATCATCTTGGTTTTTTGAGTTCCCAAGGTTTTATTTCTCTTATCTTGTTCATAGCCTCCTTACCCTTATATTTACGCAAGAAGTATAGTCTTGCCCTTCTTACTTTTCCGTATTTTACAATCTCTATCTTTTCAATGTTTGGAGAGTAGTAAGGGAAAATTCTTTCAATTCCAACTCCGTAAGATTCCTTTCTGACGGTAAAAGTCTTACCGCTACCGCTTCCCCTTATTCTTATAACTACGCCTTCAAAGGGCTGGATCCTTTGCTTATCTCCTTCTACTATTTTGTAATGTACCCTTATGGTATCTCCCACCCTAAAGTTAGCAAAATCCCTTTTTGGAGTATATATGCTTTCTACTTCCCTTAAAAGATCGCTCATAACTGGACCTCCTTGCAAGATTGGAATTTAAAATTATAGCACATGTGTAGTAAAATCTTATAGGGATGCTTATCTTTGATTTGTCTTCAAGGGGTAGAAAAGGTTATAAACTTCCAGAGCTTGATGTAGAGAGGGTAAGGGTGGAAAATTACCTTGGGGATTATTACAGAGAAAATTTAAACTTCCCAGAGGTTTCTGAATTGGACGTGCTTAGGCATTATACAAACCTTTCTCAATGGAACTATTCCATAGATACTACAATGGTTCCCTTGGGCTCGTGTACTATGAAATACAATCCAAGGATAAACGAAGAGTTGGCAAACATAGAAAATTTCAAAAACCTTCACCCTATGGCACCAGAGAGAGAAGCTCAGGGAACTTTAAAGTTAATGTATCAGTTAAAGGAACTTTTAAAGGAGATAGGAGGGTTTAAGGAAGTTTCCTTACAACCTGCTGCGGGGGCTCATAGTGAGCTTCTTGGCCTTTTGATAATACTGGCTTATCACAGAGATCGGGGCAATTTACATAAAAAGCAAGTTTTGATGCCAGATACTTCTCATGGTACAAATCCTGCTACTGCAAGCCTTTGTGGCTTTGAAGTTATAACCGTCAAAAGCGATGAAAAGGGAGAACTTGATTGGGAGGATTTTCAAAGAAAGCTTACCGATAAAGTGGCATGCCTTATGATAACCAATCCTAACACTTTGGGAATATTTGAAAGAAAAATAAAAAAGATTGCCGATGCCTTACACGAAAAGGATGCTTTGCTGTATATGGATGGTGCCAATATGAATGCTTTGGTGGGCATGGCAAGGCCGGGTGATTGGGGAGTAGACGTTATGCATTTTAACCTTCATAAAACCTTTTCCACTCCCCATGGTGGCGGTGGCCCAGGTGGTGGAGCAATAGGGGTATCGGAAAAGCTTGAACCCTATCTTCCAGTACCACAAGTAGTTTTTGATGGAGAAAAATATAAATTGGACTGGAATAGACCTAAAAGCGTTGGAAAAATTCTTACCTTCTATGGACATGTTGGTGTTATGCTTAGGGCTTTGGCTTACATACTCTCCTATGGCTCCGAGCTGGAAAAGGTTGCCAA
>CALLAD010000010.1 GCA_938002625.1 uncultured Aquificaceae bacterium | reverse complement strand
GCAATGTAAATTTAGGAGGTGGAAGATGTTTAGTGAAAATTTATTATCCGCTAAAACCTTGGAGCACTTAAAAAGGGCAAGGGAAATAGCAAAAAATAAGGGTGACGTAAAAATAGATACAGACCACCTTTTGTTGGCTTTGCTCCTTGATGAAAAATCTGCCCTCGCTAAATATTTGGAGAAAAGAGGTGTAGAAGCAAAATCCTTATATAAAAAAGTGAGCGAGTACCTTGATAAGCTTAACTCCCAGATAAAGAAGGCAATAGAACAAGAAGCTAAACACCTTATAGACCTAAGAAGCAAAATAATGCAGGTAAAATCGGATATTGGACAGGTACAGATTGAATATGAAAAGGTAAGGAAAGCTAAGGATAGCATAAAGAGCGAGTTGGAGAGGGCAAGAAGGTACGGAGACTACTGGACTCTACAAGAGCTAAGGATGGAGCTTGTAAGGTTAGAGAGGCTTGAAGATCACTTAAAAAGCCAGCTGGAAAGCGTGGAAAAGAGCCTTTCTTCTGTTTTTAGACAAGAGGATGTAAAAGCCTTTATTGAAAACAAGCTAAGCATAGATGGACTTATAAAAAAGGCTTTGGAAAGTTCAAGCCTTGTAGAGCAAGCCAAAGAGCTTGGCATATCTCCCGATAGGATAAAAGAAGCCGTTGGGAAAATAGTCTTTGGCAAAGAGCCTGTTTTTGACTATTCCGAATACTTGGTAAAGATTATTGAAAAGGCTCAAGATAAAGCAGTTTCAGAAGGAAGCGCCCAAGTTGAGCCCTACCATGTGGTAGCGGTTCTTTTATCTTCAAAGGATACAATAGCTGGTAAGATTTTAGAAGATATATTAGGAGGTGAAAAAATGAAGGATGTATCCCAAGAATTAAGAGAAGAGGAAAAGTCTGCCCTTGAAAGATTTGGCACCGACTTAACTCAGATGGCAAGGGAAGGCAAGCTTGATCCAGTAATAGGCAGGGAAAGGGAAATAAACCAGTTAATAGAGGTTTTACTAAGAAGGACAAAGAATAACCCCGTTCTTGTTGGAGATCCTGGAGTGGGAAAAACTGCCATAGTGGAAGGATTAGCTCAAAGAATAGTAAACAAGGAAGTTCCAGTGGAGCTTCAGGATAAAACCATCATTTCCCTTGATATGGGATCTATAATAGCTGGATCAAAATACAGGGGAGAAATTTGAGGAGAGATTTAAAAGCTTGCTGGAAGAGGCAAAACAAAAAGGGGATGTAATACTCTTTATAGACGAAATTCATACAGTGGTTGGTGCTGGTAAGGCAGAAGGAGCTATGGATGCTGGAAATATGCTAAAACCCCCATTGGCAAGGGGTGAAATAAGGGTTATAGGTGCTACAACGGTAGATGAATACAGAAAATACATAGAAAAGGATCCAGCTCTTGAAAGAAGATTTCAACCCATTTACGTAGATGAACCAACAGAAGAAGAAGCTTTGGAAATTCTAAAAGGCCTTAGACAGAAGCTTGAAAAACATCACAAGGTTAAAATATCCGATGATGCATTGGAAGCGGCGGTAAAGCTTACTAAGAGATACGTAACCTTTAGAAAATTACCCGATAAAGCCATAGATGCCCTTGATCAAGCAGCAGCAAGGAAAAAGCTCTCCGCTGTTTCCGTGCCACCGGAAATTTTGGAAATAGATAGAAAGATAAAAAGCCTTGAAGATGAAATTCAAAAGGCATACTTAGAAGGAAACTATGAAAAGGAAGCTCAGTTAAAAATAAAAAAGGTTCAACTGGAAAAGGAAAAACAAGCCCTTCTCTCAAGGATAGGCGGTACAGATGCAAGAATATCAGAAATAAAGAAGAAAATAGAAGAACTTGACCAAGAGATAATGAAAGCCTCGGAAAGGGGCGATTACGAAAGAGAAGCAAACCTAAAGATAGAAAGGGTAAAACTGGAAAAGGAACTAAAAGAGCTTGAATCTAAGAAGGCATTGGAACTAATCGTAACTTGGGATGATGTAGCGGCCGTGGTTTCCGAATGGACTGGAATTCCAGTCACAAAGCTCAAAGAAGAGGAAATGGAAAAGCTTTTAAAGTTGGAGGAAGAGCTTCATAAAAGGGTGATAGATCAAGAGCATGCAGTAATTGCCGTGGCAGAAGCCATAAGAAGGGCAAGGGCAGGCCTCAAGGATCCAAAAAGACCCATAGCGAGCTTTCTCTTTCTTGGTCCCACTGGTGTTGGTAAAACAGAGCTCTCAAAGGCTTTGGCGGAGCTCTTGTTTGGAGAAGAGGATGCCCTTATAAGGCTTGATATGTCCGAGTTTAAAGAAGAGCATAGCGTAGCCAAGCTAATAGGCGCACCACCTGGTTATGTTGGATATGAAGAAGGTGGAAAGCTAACGGAAGCCGTAAGGAGAAAGCCCTACTCGGTTATTCTCCTTGATGAAATTGAAAAAGCCCACCCAAGAGTTTTTGACCTTTTCTTACAAGTGCTTGATGATGGTAGATTAACGGATTCTCATGGAAGAACCGTAGACTTTAGAAACACTGTTATCATAATGACCTCAAACATAGGATCCCAATACTTGCTTAGTCTTTCCTTAGATGGTGATGAAGAAAAAGTTCAAAGGGAGTTTGAAAAGGCTAAGGAAAAAGTCCTTGAAGAACTTCGCTATTACTTTAGGCCAGAGTTCCTAAACCGTATAGACGAAATAATAGTCTTTAAGCCTTTGACTATGAAAGAGCTTTTCCAAATAATAGACCTACTGGTGGCTGGAATAAACAAAAGGTTAGCAGAAAGAAATATAAGAATAGAGCTTACAGAAAAGGCTAAGGAGCATCTTGTAAAACTTGGATATGACCCAGCTTACGGAGCAAGACCCTTGAAGAGAACTTTACAAAAACACTTAGAAACTCCATTGGCAAACCTCATCATAAAAGGAGAAGTGAAAGAAGGTCAAAAGGTAACGGTGGATCTATCCTCGGAGGGTCAATTGGTTTTTAGTTAGATTTCCTGTATATTTCCCTTCCCTCCCTTTTTATCTTTTCTAAAAACTCTTTGTCTTTTATGAGGTCATACTTTATAAGGTCTATTTCGTAAGGAAGGTTAAGCTCATCAAGCTCTGCCATAAGCTTTAAGTATTGAGAAAAGCTAAGATTTTCTGCAAAGATGACAAGGTCTATATCCGAACCCTTTTGAGGAGTGCCCCTTGCCCTTGAACCTATGATAACTGCCCTTTCTATTGGATAGGAAGCTAAAACCTTCTTTATCTTTTCAAGAACTTCTTTCTCCAATACAGGCTCATTCATAGGATTTTCTTATATCTTCAAACTTACTCCTAAGCTTCTCAAAGGCTGGATAATATCTACGGATAATCTCGCCCAATAATTCTTCCGCCATTTTTTCATCGTAGGTATGAGAAGTAAGATTACGAGCTTGTATCATTTCCATCCAAAGCTCTCCATCCTCAACTATACCGTACTTAAAGGCTAACCTAAAGGCATCTCTTGATCCTCTTATTTCTGTAATCCCTTGATAAATAAAGTAATCCCTTATAAGGTTCCAGCTTAGATCAAAGGTGTATTCAAAGACTTGAATAAACCCCTGTTTTTCAAGCTCCGTAAGCTCCCTCTGCTCGTACAACTCCTTAGCGGATTTTAATTGTCCAAGGGCTTTTTTAAATTTTTCAAATCTCTCAAGCCACCTTACACTTCCCTCCATAATACCTTAGCTCATTATAGCATGAGCGAGATTATTGCCCTATTATATTCTTATGTGCGGTATATTTGGAATTTTTAACATAGAAAAGGCAGAAAAATACGCCTTCTTTGGCATATACGCCCTCCAGCATAGGGGTCAAGAAAGCGTGGGTATAGCAAGCTCCGACTTTGAAGATGTGAAGGTTGTTAGAAAAGAAGGCCTTGTACTTGAATCCATAAAAAAGGAAGAACTTTCCCAAATTTCTGGATACTGTGCCATTGCCCATGTCAGATATTCAACGGCTGGTGATTCTGGTGGTATTAACTCCCAGCCTATAATTATGGAAACTCCCCTTGGAAAAGCGGCTGTTGTCCATAACGGAAACTTAACCAACTACTTGGCTTTAAGGGAAGAACTTCAAGCACAAGGTATAGAGCTTTCTTATACATCCGATACGGAGCTTTTTCTTAAACTTCTTGGCAGGGGCCAGTTTATACCAGAGGGTATAGAAATCCATCCCTTAGACAGGGAAATAATGCCAGCCATATTTTATGTTATTTCCAAGGTAAAGGGAGCCTATAGCCTTTTATATCTTTTTAAAGATAGAATAATAGCCCTTAGGGATCCTATGGGCTTTAGGCCCTTGTTGATGGGAAGGCTAAAGGATGCTATTTTGTTCGCTTCCGAAAGCTGTGCCTTTGATATACTTCAAGCGGAAATATGGAGGGAGATAAAGCCCGGAGAAGTTCTTGTGGTAGACAAGCATGGCATTAGAAGCTATTTTCCCTTTAAATCGGAGAAAAAGGCTATGTGTATTTTTGAGCTCGTTTACTTTTCAAAGCCAGAAAGCTATATATTTGATAATTGGGTTTACAGAGTGCGTAAACGCATGGGCGAGCTTCTGGCAGAGGAAGATGAAATAGAAGCGGACCTTGTGGTTCCAGTGCCAGATTCGGGCTTAGTAGCGGCAATAGGCTATTCCCAGAAAAAGTCCATACCCCTTGAGCTTGGCCTGATAAGAAATCACTATGTAGGTAGAAGCTTTATAGAGCCAACTCAAGAGCTAAGAGATATAAAGGTTCTAATGAAACTAAACGCCAATAGGGCTGTTTTGGAGAGTAAAAGGGTGGTGGTTATAGATGACTCCTTGGTAAGGGGCACTACATCCAAAAAAATAGTAAACATGCTAAGAAGGGCTGGAGCAAAGGAAGTCCATATGCGTATAGCTTCGCCCCCCGTAATAGGACCTTGCTACTTTGGTATAGATACACCTACAAGGGATGAGCTTATAGCCAACAGAATGAGCATTGAAGATATAAGAAGGTTTATAGGAGCAGACTCTCTCAAATACTTATCCCTTGAAGCCTTGAGGGCTACTGTAGAAAACCCAGAAGACTTTTGCGATGCATGCTTTAGTAATTGCTATCCCCTTGAAGTGGAGGGTAGCACGCTTAGAATACGTTGAACATCCTCCAAGACTTCCTTTAACTTTGAAAGGGGTAGCATATTTGGACCATCGGAAAGGGCTTCATCGGGATTTGGGTGTACTTCCATAAATAGACCATCTACGCCAACGGCAACGGCAGCCCTTATAAGGGGAATAACAAACTCCCTTTGACCAGAAGACCTGTCTCCACCACCACCTGGAAGCTGTACGCTATGGGTAGCATCAAAGATGACCTTTGAAAATTCCCTCATTATTACAAGGCTTCTAAAATCCACCACGAGGTTGTTGTATCCAAAGCTTACACCCCTTTCTGTGATGTAATAATCCACCGCATTGGCAAATTTTAACTTTTCCACTACATTCTTTACATCCCAAGGAGCCAAAAACTGACCCTTTTTTACGTTTACTGGCTTTCCACTCCTTCCAGCCTCTAAGAGGAGGTCTGTTTGCCTGCTTAAAAAGGCTGGAATTTGAATTATATCCACCACCTCCGCCACAGGCTTAACTTGCCAAGTCTCGTGCACATCGGTGGTAACTTTAATACCGAATTCTTCCTTGACCTTTCTTAGAACCTCAAGCCCCCTTTCCAATCCTGGGCCCCTGAAGGATTTATGGGAGCTCCTATTGGCCTTGTCAAAAGAACTTTTAAAGACAAAATCAAAATCTGGAAATTCCTGAGAAAGCTCCTTAAGGTGCTGAGCTGTTTCAAAAACAACCTTTTCATTTTCTATAACACAGGGACCAGCTATTATAAGCATGATTTAAAATATAAACACTTATGCTTCTTCTGGCAAAAATTGGATCCAACTTGATACAGACAAGGGAAGGGCATATAGACCTTTCTTTTCTTTCAAGGCTTGCAATGGAGATAAGAAGTCTAAAGGAAAGGGGTATAAGGACTATTTTGGTATCCTCTGGAGCTGTTCTATGCGGAGTTAAAAAGCTTGGTATGAAGGAAAGGCCAAAGGATATAAGCCTTAAACAAGCCATAGCTGGCGTTGGGCAAGCCTATCTTATGCATATTTATGATATGATCTTTTCCAATTATGGCCTTGTTGTAGCTCAAGCCTTGTTAACATCGGATATTTTCCGAGATAAGGAAAAATTCAGAAATGCGAAAAATGCCTTAGAAAGCATGCTTTCTTTGGGAATAGTACCCGTAATAAACGAAAATGATACGGTGGGCATATCGGAGCTTCTCTTTGGTGATAATGACTTCCTTGCTGTATACACTGCATACATGATGGGTGCAAATCTTATGGTTATTTTTTCCACCGCTGGTGGGCTTTTGGATGAAGAAGGAAAAATAGTTCCTTTTGTGGAGGATGTAGACAAGGTCCTATCCTTGGTTAAGGGGGTAAATTCGGAGTTTGGCACTGGGGGCATGCTTAGTAAAATTACCGCCACACGCATTGCTACAAGGCTTGGTCTTCCAGTGATAATAACAGGAAAGGAGGATAGCCTTTTAGACATTATAGAGGGTAAAACAAGGGGAACTTATTTTAAAGCTTCCGAAAAGCCCTTAAGGGAAGGTAAAAGGGTTATTGCCATGATGGAGGAGGCAAAAGGTGCCCTATATATAGATGAAGGGGCTTATAATGCCATAAGGCAAGGTAAAAGCCTGCTACCCGCTGGCATCTTAAAAGTAGAGGGGACCTTTCAAAGGGGGGATGTGGTTGTTCTTTATGATAAAAGGGGCTTTCTCGTTGGCAAAGGAAGGGCAAGCTTTTCCTCGGAAGAACTATCAAGGATAATAGGAAAAAAGGGGGAAGAAGTTAAGAAAATATTAAAAACCAACTTTGAGGAAGCTATACACGCCGACAAGCTTGTGGTTTTTTAAAGATATCCAGCCTCTACGCCTATGCAAGCATCCCATACGATGGTTATTTTATCTTTATACTTTTCTATAACTTCCATGTTTTCCGACCCAGGCTGTAGCCATACGCATTTTGCACCAAGTCTTATAGCCTCTTCAATTATAGGCTCTATGTGAGCTGGATTTCTAAAAACATTAACTATATCTATTGGCTCTGGAACTTCAGAAAGAGAGGATAAAACTTTTATTCCCAATATTTCTTGGCCCGCGTACATGGGATTAACAAAATAAACTTTATGAACACCCTTGGATAAAAGCCTTTCGCTTACATAATAGGATGCTCTTTCTGGATTTGGCGATATACCTATTACGGCTACCGTTTTTGAATTTTTTAAAACCTCAAAAGCTTCGTCCTTGTGAGGATGATGAAATTCCCTTTCCATGGGGTTATTATAGCATAATTTTCTGCTATAATTAAGCTTTGATGAATGCTCCAGTAGAGTCTTTTGTACTGGATACGAGCGTTTTTACCAACCCAGATATATACTCCCAATTTGAAAGGGACCAACTGGGAGCTATAGAAAACTTTATATCCTTGGCTACGCATACAAGGCTAAGCTTTTATATGCCCACTTCCGTCTATGAAGAATTTAACAAAATGGTGGAGCTTGGAAGTCTAAAGCCTAAATTTGAGATAGCAGTTAGAATAAGGTC
>CALLAD010000009.1 GCA_938002625.1 uncultured Aquificaceae bacterium | reverse complement strand
AGGAGGGAGTTAAGGTTTCAAGAAGGAGAGTTGGCAAATTTAAAAGAAATAGAAAGGTCAAGGTCAAGGATCTTTAATCTTGGATATTATCAGGATGTAACTATAGACCCCTTTCCATCAGAGGACAAGGCTTGGAATTTCGTTGCCAAAGTAAGGGAAAGGTTTACGGGGCAGTTTTCTGTAGGGCTTGGCTATAACCAGGTAACTGGTGCTTCCTTTTTTGTTTCCTTGCGTAAGGGTAACTTTCTTGGCACGGGTGACATAGCAGGCATCTCTCTTTCCTATGGTAGTAAGCTTAGGGATAATTCTTTATCTTATACAAAGAAGTGGTTTCTAAACCAACCTGTAGACCTTACTGGATCCCTTTATGATAGGAGGATAGAATATACCACCTACACGGTAGAAAGAACGGGTATAGACCTTTCCTTTTCAAAGGAGTTTGCCGAATTCTGGAGGGCTGGTGTTGGCCTTAGCCTTCAAAGGGTTAGATACAGCGATATATCCCCTAATGCATCCCCTCTAATAAAACAAGAGGCGGGAACAAGACAATCAAGAAAGTTATTTTTTACCTTAAGCAGAGATTCAAGGGATAATTACTTATTCCCCTCGCAGGGTTCTCTTATGGAAATAGGTTATTCGGTTGCTATGCCCATACTCGGTGGAAATGAAAGATTTAACAAGTTTACCATCTCTCATCAACAATTTATTAAAGATACTATCTTTGATACTGGTATGATTTTCTCATTTAAGGGCGTGTTTGGAATAGTTGAACCCTATGGTGGTAAAAGAGTACCCTTGGATGAAAGGTTTTTCGTTGGTGGAGACTTTACGGTTAGAGGATATAAGTATGGATACGCCGGACCCTTAGACCCAAATACCAAGGAACCAGTAGGATCCAAAAGGCAGATTTTATTCTCCGTGGAGGCTAATTACCCCCTCTATAAAAACTTAATATATGGTGCCCTGTTTTACGATGCTGGACTTGGTTTTGATGAATGGAAGGAACTAAAAGGTCAAAATATAAAAAGCGGCTTTGGAGTTGGTATTAGGTTTGTTACGCCCGTAGCACCTGTAAAGTTAGATTTAGCCTTTAAAAGTAAAAAAGTACCCGGTGACGAGTCAAGGAGTAGGATACATTTTGTGTTAGGATTTTTCTTCTGATGATACCAAGAGCGCTAACCATAGCTGGTTCCGATAGTGGCGGTGGTGCTGGAATTCAAGCAGACCTTAAGACTTTTACTATTCTTGGCGTGTATGGGATGAGCGCCATAACTTCTATAACTGTGCAAAATACCCTTGGGGTTTATGGCGCTGTGGATATTCCTCCAGAGGTAGTGTATAACCAAATAAAAGTGGTGGTAGAAGACATAGGAGTGGATGCTTGCAAAACGGGTATGCTCTCCAGTCAAGAGATAATAAAATGGGTGGCTAAGGCTATTAAAGACTTTAAATTGGAAAAATTCGTGCTTGATCCAGTAATGGTGGCAAAGTCTGGAGACCCACTTCTCAAGGAATCGGCAAAGGAAACTCTAATAAAGGAGCTTATACCCTTGGCGCTTGTTATAACTCCAAACCTGCCAGAGGCGCAGGAAATATGCGGCTTTGAAATAAATAACTTTGAAGATATGGAGAAGGCTTGTAAAAAAATATACTCTCTTGGGTGTGCTTACGTGGTACTAAAGGGTGGGCATATGGAAGGGGATGAGGCTATAGATATTCTTTACGATGGCAGTAGCTTTGAATACCTAAAAGGGAAGTTTGTTAAGACGAAAAACACACACGGCACGGGTTGTACCTTTTCTTCCGCCATAACTTCTTACTTGGCCAAGGGCTATGAAATAAGGGATGCGGTAAGAAAGGCAAAGGAGTATATACAAGGTGCAATAGAAAATTCCCTCTCCCTCGGTAAGGGACATGGACCGCTAAATCATATGTGGCCCTTTTATTCCTTTAATACATAAGCAACGGCAACGGAATATTCCTTTTCGTGGGAAAGGGAAACAATAAGCTTACACTCTTTAAATCCCTCCTTCAATATCCTTACCCTCGCAGGCTTCCCTCTATCACCTATAACTTCAATTTCCCAATACTTTAAAACTATACCATAGGCTTGATAAAAAGCCTTTATTACCGCTTCCTTGCAAGCCCATCTTGCAGAAAGACATTCATAGAAGGAATATTGACTCTTGCAATACTTTATCTCCTCTTCTGTATAAACTCTTTTCAAAAACCTATCTCCAAATCTTTCAACCGCCTCTTTTATCCTCTGATTTTTAACTATATCAATTCCCACCATGTTAAACTATCTTATATGCTTATGCCCCTACTTAGCATATTCTTTTACTTTCTTTCCTTTATTTTATCGTTAATTTCTAATGCTATCCACCCTTTAAAAAGGTTCGCTCTATTTTCTTTGATCGCTGGATTAATACTTTACGCCCTGCATATACTTACAATAGCCATAAAAATTAAAGGGTTTCCCTTTGCTGACATTTATGGTTTTTATTCCCTTTTGGGAAA
>CALLAD010000008.1 GCA_938002625.1 uncultured Aquificaceae bacterium | reverse complement strand
GCATGGAAACCATAGCTTTTCCAAACCTTGCCAGCAAAGGGCCCATTGCCAAAACAGAAGCCCTCATACGCCTTACTATTTCATCGGGAGCTTCATACCTGTTTAAGTTCTTAGCATCTACTATAACAAGTCCATTATTGAATTCTACGTATGCTCCCAAGCTTTTTAAAAGCTCAATAGCCGTTCTTGTGTCAAGCAAATCTGGGACGCTTTCTATTTTACAAACCTCTTCCGAAAGGATGCTGGCCATAAGAATTGGCAAGGAGGCGTTCTTTGCCCCAGATATCTCTACTGTGCCCCTTAAGGGCTTTCCACCCTCTATTAAAAAAGCTTCAGAAGTATATAATGTGGTGCTTTTCATCCTTGTTTATTATTATTTTCACCACGTTCCCATCCTTGGAATAGAATATTTCAACTCCATCATCCACTTCCTTATAGGCGATGGCATCATCAGAGTATATAACTACTATTTTTTCCTCCTCCTCCAACACCAAAGGAAAGTCTTTCATATTCTAACCACAACACAAGTGAGGGCTTCTCTCACACCCTCCAAGGAATGTATTTTGTTTATCACAAGTCTTCCCAATTCGTCTTGATTTTTAACCTCTACAAAAACTATAATGTCATAGGGGCCAGTTACCACGTCTGCTGTTTTTATTCCCTCAAAGGTTGAAAGGGCAAGCATTATAGAGGGTATTTCTCTTGGATCGGCCTTTATAAGGATGTAAGCTTTTATGGAGTACTCGCTTTCAAGCTCCATTAGTTCTGTTATGGACATAGGATAGCTTTCTCCTTGTGTTTGCATTTTCCACCTCCTGAAGGAATATTTTAACCAACTTTTCCGCCAAGTGAGGCTCTTTTCTTATCTCTTCTATAGCACTGTGAATCAACCTTTTTACCCTTGGATTTCTTTCTTCCTTCCACTCTTCTTTTATCCTTATTATTAAATCTTCCACCTTTAAAAAGTCCAACCACTTAACAAACTTGCTTACTTCATCCCAAATAATGATCTCTCCTTTCTCCTTCTCTTTTAGTCTTTCTTTTAAGTTCTTATCCGCAACCTCCTGGAGGTCATCTATGTCATAGAGGAATACCTCGTCAAGCTGATTTATAGATGGGTCTATATTTCTTGGTACGGATATGTCTATGAAAAACAAGGGCTTATAGTTCCTTTTTCTTATAGCACCTTTTACCATGTGATAGTCTATAACGTAGTTTTTGCTTCCCGTTGAGACTATGACTATATCAAAATCATGAAGATGCTCTTTAAGTTCCTCAAATCTAAGCACATGACCTTCAAGCTCCATGGCAAGGTTTACAGCTCTCTCGTAAGTTCTGTTGGTAATAAAAAGATGTGCCTGTAGCTTTTTCAAATATTTGGCGCATAGTTCAGCCATTTCACCAGCACCAACCAGTAGCACCTTCACACGGGATAAGTTACCAAAAATCCTTTTCGCAAGTTCAACGGCTACATAGCTTACGGATACGGCATTCCTGCTAATGGATGTCTCCGTTCTTACTCTCTTTGCTGCTTTTAAAGCCTTTTCGTATAGTCTATTGATTATCTTGCCCGTACAGCCCGACTCTTTGGCTATTCTATAGGCTTCTTTAAATTGGCTTACTATCTGGGGTTCTCCCACCACCATAGATTCCAAACCACTTGCAACCTTGAAAATGTGAGCTATTGCCTTTTCTCCTTCTAAGAAAAAGGAATTCCTACGAATCTTAGGGTCTATTCCCTTTAATTGGATAAGCTCATTTATTAGCTTGTATATAGCTTCGTATTCTTCTGCAACACCGTAAACCTCAACTCTATTGCAAGTAGAAAGAAGCATTAGCTCCCTAATTCCCTCCACTCCCTTAAGAAGGGGTAAAAGGTAATAAGCCTCTTCCCTGCTACAGGCAAGCTTTTCCCTGTCTTCCACTGGAGCTGTTTTAAAATTTATGCCCCAGGCAAATATGCGATAAGTCATAGTAATTAAATATAAAGCAAAAAAGTATAATATTATCCCAATAAATGCATAACCTTGCCCTTCTACAGTTCAACGTTAGCTTAGGAAAGCCAGAAGAAAACCTAAAAAGGGTCTTATCCTACCTTAACTACGTAAGGGATGGATCTATAGTAGCCTTGCCCGAGATGTGGATATGTGGTTTTGACTATCAAAATCTTCATAAACATTCGGAAAAAACCCATGAAATATTAGAGGAAATCAAAAGAATATCATACCTCAAAGAATTAGCCATAATAGGAACTTATCCTTTAAAAATAGAAGGGGATTTGTATAACTCCGCCATAGTAATAGAAAAGGGTAAAGAAGTAGGTATAAGGCACAAAATAAAGCTTTTCCCTCTTTATGATGAGCCTAAACATTTTAAGGCTGGCTCGGTAAATCCAATTATTGAAGTAAAGGGTATAAAGGTAGGAATTTTAATATGCTTTGAATTAAGGTTTTCAGAGCTTTTAAAGGAATTGAGAGATGCAGAACTTTTGATAGTGCCCTCCATGTGGGGGGAAAAGAGAAAGGACCATTTAAAAACTCTTTCAAGGGCAAGGGCTATAGAGAATCAATCCTTCTTGATGGTATCCAACACATGGGGGCATGTTGGAAAAGAAGAATATGCGGGATCTTCTGGTATATACAGTCCATGGGGTGATATACTTGCCTTCTCAGAAAAGGGTGATTGTCTTCTTCAGGTAGAGGTGGATATAAGACAAGTTCATACTGTTAGGAGGTATATTCCAGTATCATGATAAGCGTAATTATTACCGTATATAAGGGCGAAAGGTTTATAAACAGGGCCATAGCCTCTGCCCTAAATCAAAGCATAAAGGATCTGGAAATAATAGTGATTGATGATTGCTCG
>CALLAD010000007.1 GCA_938002625.1 uncultured Aquificaceae bacterium | reverse complement strand
ACCTGCCTATCTCTGTCTTGTTTTCCGCTATATACCTTTCCTTTCCAAAGCCAGCCACCTCTATCCTATCCTTAGGTATGCCAGCCTTTATAAGATAATCCCTTACGGCTATAGCTCTTCTCAATGCAAGCTTGTCGTTGTAAGCCTTTGAATCTATGCTATCGGTAAAACCTTCTATTCTAATCCTCATGTTGGGGTTTTCTTTTAAAGCCTTTACTATCTCATTAAGAAGGGGAATGTATTCCTTCTTTATGGTGTGCTTATTAAAGTCAAAATGAACCCTTGCTGTTACCATTAAGGGCTCCCTTTGGAGTTTTGAGTCCATAAACTTTCCAGTTTCTTCTGGCCTTTCTGCTTGAGTTAATCTGCCTTCCTCCAACATTGCAATTTCTGGAACAAAGGGCTTTCCAGTGTAGCATTCAAGGTTTCCCTGCTTTGCCATATCTACCTTTTCAATGGCCACTTTTAACTCTTTCATCGCTCTTTGACTAAAATCTTCAACAAGCACGAGGTTTGGTTTGTTTTTTGATAGTTCATAGGCAAGGGCATCGTAATAGGCCTCTGCCCTTGCAAGCTCCATGGGTGCGCAGTATAAAGCCCTGTTTTGCCTTAGATACTCTAAGCTTGAGTTAAGAAGGTCCACATCAAGTAAAAGATTATTATTTGATTGAATAAAGCTTACATCATCAAGCTCATACCTTCCAGCATTGGCCTTGGATACGGCACTAAAACTTCTTACCATAAACAACCTTGATCCCACTTCATCCATATAAGAAGCCAGAAGGTTTGCTATGTCTCTATTGGCCCTCGCCTTTTCAAAGTGATAGGGGTCTTTCTTGTCTACTTCGTTTATTTTGGCAAATTCTATGCTCGTTTGAACTTGGTTAATACCTTCAAGGAACTTTACCTTAGAAAGATCTTGCGCAAAAAGAACCGTAGAAGTTAAAAGGGTAAGAGTTAATTTTCTCATTATTCCCTCCTTATTTTCATTGTACAATAAAATTTTACCAATGCGGGCTCTTTTGCAAAGGGTTAAAGAATCAAAAGTATATATAGAAGGTAAAGAAGTGGCAAGCATTGGGCAAGGGCTTAATATACTCTTGGGAGTTGGTGTTGGTGATGAAGAAGAGGATATACAAAAGCTTGTAGAAAAGATTGTAAACCTTCGCATCTTTGAAGATTCCTCGGGAAAGTTTAACCTATCCCTCCTTGATGTAAAGGGCTCTGCCTTGGTGGTTTCCCAGTTTACTTTGTATGCCAACACTAAGAAGGGAAGAAGACCAAGCTTTGAACTTGCGGAGAGGCCAGAAAGGGCAAAGGAACTCTATGAGCTTTTTGTTAAAAGACTATCGGAATATGTGCCAACTCAATGCGGGGTATTTGGTGCCATGATGGATGTTTATATAGTTAATTGGGGTCCCGTAACCATAATGCTTGATAGTAAAGATCTTTAAAGCTCTATTTCTACAAGCATATTCAGGGGCGCTCCTGACTTGGTCCTATTGGGTATATTCAAAAAACTGGGAGAGGGTTTATATTTTTGGCTTCCTCTATTCTTTCCTTTAAAACTTCAGAAAACCCCCTCCTTTTGAAATTTTACCCAGTTTTTGAAAACCCTTTTTAGCTCTTCTACCCTTTTTTCAAGGTCCTGTATTGTACCCTCATTCCTTATTATAAAATCCGCATACCTTAGCTTTTCTTCTGGGGGCATTTGTTTTTTCCATCTTCTTTCAAAATCCTCTATGCTGTACCCTTGCCTTATAGCCCTTTCTTTACAGGTTTCGTAGCTTGCATAAACCAAGAGAACTACATGGTAATTTTTGTACGTACCCTTCTCAATGAAAAGGCTTGCCTCCACTATGGCTATACTATTAGAGGGTAGTTTTGCAAAGTCTTCTTCAAGCCTTTGGTAAAGGGCTTGATGGGTTATATCCTCTAAAATCCTTAGTTTTTTATCATCATCAAAAACCAATTGGGCTAACTTTTTTCTGTCAATGTTTCCCTCTTCATCAAGTATGCCACTTCCAAAGGCTTCTAAAACCTTTTTGTATACTTCCCTCTTTTCCTCATAGAAATTCCTTATTATCCTATCGGCGTCAAATAAATAAAATCCCTCACCTTCAAAAAGTTTACCAACAGTAGATTTACCAGAACCAATATTACCAGTAAGAGCTATTTTTAGCATATGAATATATTTTAAAGCTAAAGGAGGTGCTAAAATGTTAAGGCTTTTATTACTCTCTTTAACAACAGGCTTTGCGTTTGCTCAAGAGGGTGAGATTATATTTAAAAACTCCTGTATGAGATGTCACACGGAAAGGGATAAAAAGCCCCTTAGCTATTTAAAGGAGAAATACAAGGGAAAACCAGAGAAGATAATGGAACTTGCCAAAAGGTGCCCTTGGGGGCAAGGGCTTTCTGATATGGAAATAGAGCTTGTAAGCAAGTGGATATCGGGAAATTGAAGAAGAATGCTATAATACATGTATGCTTATACCTTACGATGATGCCCTTGAATTTGTTCTTGAAAGAGTAAGGATTCTTCCAAAAGAGAAGGTTTCCCTTTGGGATTCCCTTGGCAGGGTTTTGGCGGAGGATATATTTGCCGAAAGGGACAATCCAGCCTTTGATAGCTCCGCAATGGATGGATATGCGGTAAGGTGGGAGGATTTGGAAGGTCTGCCAGCAAGGCTTAAGGTGATTGGTGAGGTACCAGCTGGTGATAAGTGGGATAAAAGGTTAGAAAAGGGTTGTGCGGTAAAAATATTTACTGGTGCTCCCATACCAGAGGGTGCCGACTTGGTCGTGCCCGTGGAATTTGTCAAGATAGAAGGAGATGAAATTATCATAGAAAAGAGTTTCAAAAGGGGTGCCAATATTAGGCTAAGGGGTGAAGAGATAAGAGCTGGTGATCTTATACTAAAAGCTGGAGTTAGAATAAGGGGATACGATGTAGGGCTTCTTGCCTTGGCTAACAAGGTTTTTATTGATGTATACCAAAAGCCAAGGGTTGCCATCCTGTCAACGGGAGACGAAATAAAGGAACCAGGAGAAATCATAGAGAAGCCTTCTCAGATAAGAAGCACCAATAACCACTTTTTGTATGCAA
>CALLAD010000006.1 GCA_938002625.1 uncultured Aquificaceae bacterium | reverse complement strand
ATGGCTAAATTACCTAAAGCTTTACAATCCAAGTAAGGTTAAAAGGCTTTATCTCTTTGCTCCATCTTATTCCACTCTTTATCTAACCTTAAAGCACTTGGGTGAGGAAGAGACAAAGGATTGGTTGAAGGGTGAAAAGGAGCTTGTTTTTAAGGAGTGTGAAGTAGGCCTTGAAATACCAATACACAAGGATTTTGCCGTAGATATTTTACAAAAGGGATACGAGATAATCTCGGATGGTGAAGTGCATTTCCCAAAGGAACCTTTATATCATATATACATCTTTCATGGTACAAGGGATAACATGGTACCAATAGAGGATTCAAGGTTATTTGTGAGTAGAGTAAAGGTAAAGGAATACAGAGAAGTGGAAGATGACCATAGGCTTACCAACACTTTTGAGCATTTGGTTAATCTTTATCTTTGATAAAGGTCATAGAAAAAGTTTTGTAATACAACTATATATAACCAAAAGGAGGTGTAAGAAAATGTTTGAATACAGCGAAAAGGTGCTTGATCACTTTTTAAACCCAAGAAATGTGGGCGTGCTTGAAGATGCCAACGCAATAGGGCAGTGTGGTAATCCAGCATGTGGGGATGCTATGCTTTTTACCCTTAAAATAAATCCAGAGAATGATATAATAGAGGATGTGAGATTTAAAACCTTTGGTTGTGGCTCCGCCATTGCCGTTTCTTCACAACTTACAGAAATGATAAAAGGCAAACCCATAAGCTATGCCCTTAACCTTACTTATAAGGATATTTTTGATGAGCTTGGTGGACTTCCTCCTCAAAAGATACACTGTACAAATCTTGGCTTGGAAACCTTGCACGTTGCCATAAAGGATTACCTACTTAAGCAAGGAAGAGTTGAAGAAGCCACGCGTATACCCGACTGTTACGAGGAAGAGGAGGAAGAAAGCAAAGAGTTTGAGTTTTTATCCACATGAAAGTAAGGGCTGTTGCTCTTCTTTCTGGAGGACTTGATAGCTCCTTAGCGATCCGCCTCCTACAAGATCAAGGCGTTGAAATAAAAGCCCTTTACTTTTATACGGGTTTTTGTATTACGGAACACAAAAGGCGCCTTGTTCTTAGGAGAGAAGACGGGTCGCACTATGTTAATCCAGCATTAAGAGCAGCAGCCCAGCTTGAAGTCCCCCTTCAAATTGTTGATATTTCCCACGAGTACTTTGATGTAATACTAAATCCGAAATACGGATACGGAAAAAATATAAATCCCTGCGTGGATTGTAGAATCCTTATGTTTAAAAAGGCCAAGGAAATTATGGAAAAGGAAGGGTATAACTTTTTGATAACAGGAGAGGTTTTGGGCCAAAGGCCCATGAGCCAAACCTTTGAAAGACTTATGTTTATAGAAAAAGAAGCGGGGCTCCAAGGATACGTGGTAAGACCCCTTTCTGCAAAGCTTCTTCCACCCACCATACCAGAAAAATTGGGTTGGATAAATAGGGATAAGCTATTGGGAATATATGGAAGAAGTAGGAAAAAGCAGATAGCCTTGGCTAAGAAGTACAACTTAGAGTATGAACAGCCAGCGGGCGGCTGTTGCTACCTTACCGATGAAAACTATGCTTATAGATTTAAAGAAACTCTTCAGGTAGAAGGCTTAATAACTAAGGATGACTTGGTTTTGTTTGCCGTGGGACGCCACCTTAGGCTTCCATCTGGCACGAAGCTTATAGTAGCAAGAAACGAGGGCGAGGTAAACTTTCTAAAGGGCTTTAAGAACCGCTATAAATATGCCTACAGGAAGGATCAAAAAGGCACCTTTGCCCTTATAAAGGGAAATCCAGGGGAAGAAAAACTAAAGCTTATAGCCAATATAATAGCAAGATATTCAAAGAACCAAGCCTGTGAGGTAGTTATAAACCTTGATGGAAGGGAAGTTTGTATTTGGGGCGAGCCGATAAAGGATGAAATTATAGAGGAATTTAAAATTAGCCAAAAAGGGAGGGTCAAGCATGGAAATTAAAGATATAAAGGCAGATGTGGTTCATGATGTGGTTGGGACCTTTTGTCCCATTCCCATTTCGGAGACGGCAAGAGTTATGAAGGATATGAAAATCGGACAAATACTTGAATTGGTGGCGGATGATCCTGGTGTTGTGGAAGATATTCCAGCTTGGTGTAAATCTACTGGGCAGGAATTTTTGGGTCTTTATGAAGAGGATGGAGAATATCATCTTTTCATTAGAAAGGTAAAGGAAACATGAAGGAAAGGATCACTTTTGACACAAAGCTTGTTGAACTCTTTGAAATTCTGCCTTCTTCAAAAGAAGTTTTGATGAAGTATGGGTATAAAAAACTTTTGGAAGAGGACATAGAGGATGTATTAATAGACAAGCTAACTCTAAAGGGTTTTTGCAGGCTTATGGATTTAGATGAGGAAGATCAAGAAAAACTTTGGCAGGAGATACAAAATTTATAAGGGTTGGAGGTTTAATCATGAAGGAGAAAGAGTATAGGGAAGTGGAAGCGGTGCTTGAAAAGATAAGACCAGCCCTAAGGGGCCATCATGGAGACTTAAAAATAGTAGATATAAAAGAGGGCGAGGTATACCTACAGTTTGAAGGTGGTTGTACAGATTGTCCAATAGCGGATGTTAGCGTAAAAGAAGTGGTAGATATGGCAATCAAAGGAAATATAAGCTGGGTTAAAAAGGTAGAAATCCTTCAGCCAAAGTACCAAATAGGATGACCCTTGATGGTAAAACTTGGGTCTATGGTGTTGTTGGATATCCCATAAGTCATTCCCTCTCTCCCGTATTTCAAAATCAAGCTTTTAGGCATTTTTCAATAAACGCCGTATATGTGCCCTTTGAAGTAAAGCCGGAAGATTTTGAAAGGGCCTTTTTGGGCTTAAAAGCTTTGGGTGTAAAAGGAGTAAATATAACCCTTCCCCATAAGGAAAAAGTGCTTGACTTTGTGGATTTTTTAGACGAGCATGTGAAGGCCATAGGTGCTGCAAATACTGTTAAATTTACCGAAGAAGCCTCTTACGCCTACAATACGGACTGGATAGGCTTTTTAAGAGCTGCAGAAAAACTTGTAGGAGATTTAAAGGGAATTAGGGTGCTTGTTTTGGGTGCTGGGGGTTCTTCAAGGGCTATACTCTATGGCCTGCAAAAAAAAGAAGCGAGAGTTTTCCTGTGGAATAGGACGAGGGATAAGGCTTATAAACTTTGCCAAGTCTTTGGTTGTAACGTAGTGGAAAAGCCAGAGGAAGTAATAAGTAAGGTGGATTTTATAGTAAATACAACTTCGGCGGGCTTAAGGGATGATGATCCCCCTCTCTTTGACTATAACCTTCTTCATCCAGAGCAAAAGGTAATGGACATAATATACAAAGAAACGCCACTTTTAAGGACTGCAAGGGAAAAAGGATGTTCCTATTTAGATGGCTTGGATATGCTTTTATACCAGGGTATAGAAAGCTTTAAAATATGGACGGGTTTAGAAGTTCCCTATAAAGTAGTAAAAGAGGCAATTTTAAACTATCAAACACGCACCACCATCTGATGGGCTTTTCCAATCAGAGAAGTAAAAGCATCTAAGGATCTTTCCTCCATGTATTGGGCTATACCATCAATTATCTTTAGCGGTGCGTAAGGATCAAAAAAGTTTGCGGTTCCTACTTGGATGCAGGATGCTCCAGCAAGAATATGCTGTAGGGCAGAGTCTGTATCATATATACCACCAACTCCTATTATGGGAATGGAAGAACCAAACTGGGAGAAAACCTCCCAAACCATCCTGACGGCTATGGGAAGTATGGCTGGACCAGAAAGCCCGCCCATCAAGGTTGAAAGCTCTGGCCTTTGGCTTTTTATATCTATCTTCATACCAAGAAGAGTGTTTATAAGGACAAGGCCATCGGCGCCAGCATCTATGCATACCCTTGCAAAGGTTTTGATATCTCCAGTGTTTGGAGAAAGCTTTACAAGCACTGGCTTTTTTACCCTTGCCTTTATCCTTTCTATAAGCCTTCTGAGAACCTCTGGGTCATGTCCAAAGAGCATACCACCCTTTTTTACATTAGGACAAGATACATTAAGCTCGTAAGCCACTATCTTTTCCGCATCCTCTAAGGCAAGACAGACTTCTAAATATTCCTCTTCCTCCTCTCCAAAGACATTGGCTATAAAGTGGGTATCTATTTCTTTTATTTGTGGGTATATCTTCTTTAAAAACTCCTCCACTCCTGGATTTTGTAGCCCTATGGAATTTAACATGCCGCAGGGTGTTTCCGCTATCCTCTCTGGTGCATTTCCTTGTCTTGGTTTTAAGGATATGCCCTTTGTGACAACCGCACCAAGTTTTGAAAGGTCATAAAGCTCAAGGGCTTCAACACCATAGCCAAAGGTGCCAGAGGCAACCCACACGGGATTTTTAAACTTTACTCCGAAAAGCTCCACAGAAAGATCAGGCATTTATATACCTCCCAAACTCCTCAAGGCTCCACCTTAAAGACTCTTCATAGGGTATAGGCTCCCTTCCACAAAGCTTTTTTACACCATCACCTTCCACATCATCATCAAAACCACACACATTATCCCTCCACATCATAAGCATCTGGTCTGAGCTAAAAGGTGGTGAAGGCAGTAACCTCTCCGCCAAAAGCCCGCCAAGGTACATAAGCCGCTTTGGAACAGGAAGAAGGATAACTTTACGCCCCCAATATCTGAATATATCTTCCAACATCTCCCTAAAGCTTACCCTTTTGCTGCCGCATGCCTCATAGATTTTTCCGTCGCTTTCCTTATTTTCCAAAGCCTTTACAAAAAGGCATGCTACATCCCAAACATCCACAGGTTGGAAAAGATAATCTCCTCCACCTGGCAGTGCCATAACCCTTATGTACTTGGTTATGTTCCACATATCAAAGAATAGCCTTTGCTCTGGTCCAAGTATTATAGAAGGCCTTATTATAGTATGGGTAAGCCCAGTCTTTTTCAACTCTTCCTCCGCCATGTATTTAGTTCTATGGTACATGGAAGGCGCCTTTTTATGGGTGCCAAGGGCACTCATATGAACTACCTTTTTTATTCTTCCATAATCCTTGGCAACCTCGTAT
>CALLAD010000005.1 GCA_938002625.1 uncultured Aquificaceae bacterium | reverse complement strand
CAATTGTGGATAGGTGCCCTTGTTGTAGCCTTCTTTGGGCTTATGGAAGCCGTTGCCATAGCAAAGCAGCTTGCTATAAGGATGGGAGATAAATGGGATGCAAATCAAGAGCTAATTGGGCAAGGCTTGGCAAACATAGCGGCTGGCCTTTTTAAAGGCTTTCCCGTTGGTGGTTCCTTCTCAGGGTCTGCTTTAAACTTCCAACTTGGTGCAAAAACGCCCATGGCTGGAGTTATAACTGGATTAGCTATAGGATTTACTTTGCTCTTTATTGCCCCCTTATTCTACTACCTTCCAAAGGCTACCCTATCTGCAATAGTACTATCGGCGGTTATAAACCTTATAAGACCTCAAGAAATCTTAAGGCTCTATAGAATAAATCCTTTAGATGGTATCGTAGCTGGTACTACCTTTATAACGGTCTTTTTTATGGATCTTTGGGTAGCTATTGTCCTGGGTATTATTATGGCTCTTGGCGGGTTTTTATACAAAACCATGTATCCAAGGATAGTAGTACTTACGAGGGATCCGAGAACATCAACCTTTGTGAACGCAGATAGGGAAGGTCTTCCAGAATGTCCCCAAATTCTCTATATAAGGCCCAATATGTCCATATACTTTGGCAATGCCGAGTATGTTTACGAATACCTTCTTAACAAGGTAGAGGAACGTAAGAGAAGTTTAAAGTTTGTGCTTTTGGACTTTGAAGCTGTGAATCAAATAGATGCTACTGGAAGCTTAATGCTTACAAGGCTTATTGACAAGATAAGGTCTATGGGTATAGAAGTTTCCATGGCCAATATATTATGTGCCTTGTATCCCCTTCTTGAGAGGGTGGATATTGATAAGCATATAAACATAGATTACATTTTTTATTCCAAGGGCCAATCTATAACGGAGCTTTTTAAAAGGATTGATCATGAGTATTGCAGGAAAAAGTGTCCTTATGCCGTTTTTAACGAATGCTGGACCGTAAAAGAAAAGGATTTTAAACCCTTAGAGCGGGTAGCTTAAAATTTATAAAGACCCTTCTCCAGTATGTATCTTTCCACTACCTCTGGCACAAGCCATTTTATAGGCTGTCCCTTTTTTATCCTTTCCCTTATCTCCGTGGAAGATATGTCAATTTTTCTCACCGAAATAAAGAACAAATCCTCCTTTTCCTTTAAATGGGGAAACCTATCCCGTATATATTTTTCTACTTTTACTTTTTTGCCTTCTCTGTCTACGATAACAAGACGAGCTAAGGAAAGAATATCCATGGGATCTTTCCAAAGATGAAAGCTTAGAAAACTATCGGAGCCAACCAAGAAAAAGGGTCTTTCACCATACATGTTATATAAATATCTTGCCGTATCCACTGTATAAGATATTCCACCTTTCTCTATTTCCAAGGAACTCACTTCATAGTCTGGTTGGTCTTGTAATGCAAGCTTTAACATATTAAACCTATCCTCTGGGCTTGCAAGGTGTGGAGCTTTTAGTGGAGCTTGAAAGGCAGGTATAAAAACCACCCTTTCAAAACCAAGAGCTTCTTTTACATCCCTTGCTATTAAAAGATGCCCAACGTGTACGGGATCAAAGCTGCCACCAAAGAAAAGCTTCATGTGTTAAAATCTTAGCATGTTTTGTGTAGATTTGTCTGACAAAAGGGCCTTAATAACGGGGTCTACTCGTGGAATAGGAAAGTCTATAGCAGAATTTCTTGCAAGGGCTGGTGCAAAGGTAGCTATAACGGGAAGGGATGCCTCAAGGGCAAGAGAAATAGCGGATAAAATAAGGGAAGATTTTGGTGTAGAAACCCTTGGCATAGCCATGGATATGGGAAGTGAAGATTCCATAAGGCAGGCATATGGAGAAATAGAGGAAAAATGGGGTGGTGTAGACATACTGGTCAACAACGCTGGAATCACAAGGGATAAGCTCTTTCTTAGAATGTCCCTTGAGGATTGGGAAGAAGTGCTCAGAATAAACCTTACAGGCTCCTTTTTAATAACCTCCTTGGCTGTTAAGGCTATGCTAAAAGCAAGATGGGGCAGGATTATAAACATATCCTCTGTAGTGGGCTTTACTGGGAACATAGGCCAAGTAAACTATTCTTCCACAAAGTCTGCACTAATAGGCTTTACCAAAAGCCTTGCCAAGGAGTTAGCATCAAGGAATATAACGGTAAACGCCATAGCCCCAGGTTTTATAGAAACCGACATGACGGCAAGCTTGAGCGAGGAGATAAGGCAAAGCTATTTAAAAAATATTCCCTTGGGAAGGTTTGGAAAGCCCGAGGATGTGGCTGGGCTTGTTGTCTTCTTGTGCTCTGAATATGCAAGCTATATAACGGGTGAAGTTATACACGTAAACGGCGGAATGTATTAACCTTTCTTTATGCCAATATGTTACATAGCCTTTGGTAGCAATGTTGAAGATAGGATAGGCTATATAGTAAAAGCCTTAAATCTTTTAAAGGAATATGGAGCCATATTAAAAATATCAACCGTATACATAAGCCAGCCTTGGGGTGTAGTAAATCAACCTGAGTTCTTAAATGGTGTTTTAAAGTTTTATACTGAGCTTGGTCCCATAGAGCTTTTAAAGACCTTAAAGGAGGTTGAGCAAAAAACTGGTAGAAAACCACGAAAAAGGTGGGGACCAAGGGAAATAGACCTTGATATACTACTTTACGAAAACTACGTAATAAGACTAAGCTTTTTAAACATACCCCATCTTTATCTCACAGAAAGGGATTTTTTTATATTTCCCCTCTTGGAAATAGACAAGGACCTTATACATCCTATAAGTAAAAAGAGGCTTAGCCAGTATGCGGAAAAACTGAAGAATAACCTTATACCCTTTGCATGCCTTCTACCATTTTAACTCGCTTCTCTTTGTATAAGTCTGAGGCTTCGCTTGGAAAAAGTCAGTTTTTGTATCGTTTATCGTTCTAAACCTATCTATCCATTTCATGGGATTGTCCGTAATCTCGGGATATAAAGGCTTGTAGCCAAGTTGTGTAAGCCTTAGGTTAGAAAGATACTTTATATATCTCTCTATTAGGTAGTCATTTAGTCCAAGTATTTGGTTTTGAGTAACATACTTACCCCACTCTATTTCTTTTTCCGTAGCAAATTTAAAGAATTCATAAATCCATTTTTCTATTTCTGGAGTAAAAAGCTCTGGATTTTCTTCCAAAAGAGTAAGGATTATATTCCTAAACAGGCTAACATGGGTTAGCTCATCCCTGTTTATATACTTTATCTGCTGAACAGTATTTACCATTTTACCTTGTCTTCCTAAGGTATAAAAGAAAGCAAAGCCACTGTAAAAGTATAAGCTTTCCAATACGTAGTTACCAAATACTGCTTTTATAAAGTTTTCTTCCGTAGGTTTTCTTATAAATTCATTATAAAGCTCGGCAATCACCTTGTTTCTTTCCATCAATACCTTGTCCTGCCTCCAGTAGTTGTATATTTCATCGGCTATGGAGGGGTCTACTACGCTTTCAAGAATAAACTGATAAGAGTAGCTATGCAAGGCTTCTTGAAATTCTTGGGAAGTAAGAGCCATAACAAGCTCGGGAGCTGTTATATACCCTGCAAATTCCTTTAGCATGTTAACTTGGTATGAGTCCAAGGCTATCAAAAAGCTAAGCACCATCTCATAGGCTCTTTTCTCATACTCAGAAAGGTCCCTCTCATATTGTTTTCTATCTTCTTGCATGGGTATTTCTTCTGGAATCCAGAAGTTGGTAAATCCCATTGTTTTGTAAAGGTCAAAGGCCCATTGATATTTTATGTTGTTAAGCTCCATTATGTTGGTTGGGTTTCCAAAAAGTATTTTACGCTTTGATGGTTCTCTATCACCTTCTGGGTTAAAAATAATGGTCCTATCCATAGCTTACCTCCTATGTAGAGCAACTTTCACACTCTTCTATATCCGTTAAAGACTTACTTCTCATATAATATACCGTCTTTAGTCCAAGTTCCCATGCAAGCTCATAAAGTCTTGAAAGGGTTGGTCCATCTATCTTTTCCGGATCTATGAAAAGATTTAAAGATTGGGCTTGGTCTATCCACTTTTGTCTTACCGCCGCCGCCCTTATTGTCCATTCTTGGTCAATATTATCGGCGCTCTTATAATGCCAGAAGTATTTATCAATTTCTGGTGGTACTTGTGGTAGTATGCCAGACATATTTTCCTCTTTGTAAAACTTCGCAAAGATTGGATCTACAGAAGGTGTTGCGGATAGTATTAAAGATGTAGAACCCGTTGGCATTATAGCAAGGAGATAAGCATTTCTTAGTCCATACCTTTTAACTTCCTCTGCCAAAGAGGTCCAGTCAAAACCATTTTTTGATATCTTTTGATTTTCCTCTGCGCTTCTTTCAAAGAATATACCCTTACTCCAATCAGAACCTTCAAAGAGGGGATAGGCTCCTCTTTCCTTAGCAAGCTCCATAGATCCTTTTATAGCATAGTAGGCTATCCTTTCAAAAAGCTTATCTGTAAATTCAAGGTGTTCTTCTGATTCCCACTGAACACCGTTTTTAACCAAGCAATAGTGGTAGTTGCTTACACCTATACCTATAGCTCTGTACCTTTTGTTGGTATATTCTGCTTCTTTTATGGCATAAAAGTTTACGCTTATAACATTGTCAAGCATTCTTACAAGTATGGGCACAACCCTTTCCATATCCTTATTTTCATAAACCTTTCCTAAATTTATGGATCCAAGGTTGCATATAACTACATCTCCCGATCTTTTTTTGTGAACAATAATACCGTTATCCAAAAGGACTTCCTCTATATGCTGCGTTGTTGACATATTTTGAACTATTTCGTGGCATAGATTGCTACTGTAAACCATACCACAATGTTTATTGGGATTTAGCTTATTTGCCGTATCCCTGAAGAATATATAGGGTTCTCCCGTTTCAAAAATAACTGTAAGCAATCTTTTCCAAAGCTCAAAGGCTGGTATTTCCCTCTTTGCGTAAGGTGGTAGTTCTTTTTCAAGCTTTTCGTATAGCCTTTCAAATTCTTCTCCGTAGAAATCTTCTAAATTCTTGCCATCTTTTACATTTTTGCAATAGTATGGGTCAAAAAGCGTCCATTTTTCCCTGTTTTTTAACCTTTTCATAAACAAATCGGGTATGGAAATGGCTGGATGTATATCATGAGCCTTTTTTCTTTCGTCTCCTACATTTGTTTTTACTTCCAGAAAATCCAATACATCCTTATGCCAAATGTCAAGGGTTATACTGGCGGAACCCTTTCTCATTCCAAGCTGGTCTACGTATACCATGACATCGTTAAGTATTTTTACAACTGGCAAAACTCCAGAGGAAGCTCCTTTAAACTTCCTTATAGGTGCTCCCGTTGCCCTTATTTTGCCAAGATATATTCCCAATCCACCAGCAAACTTAGAGATTTGTCCAGCTTTCTGTACATTATCAAAAATGTCATAAAGGTCGTCATCCACCGTAAGAACAAAGCAAGAGCTTAGTTGCGTATGGGGCCTTCTTGCGTTCATCAAAGTAGGTGTTGCAAGGGAAACCTCATGCTTACTCAGGAGGTCATAAAAGGTTTTCACCCACTTTATTCTTTCTTCCTTCTTTTCTGGTATGGCAAGGGTCATGGCAATTAGCATGTACATTTCTTGAGGAAGCTCTATTATATTACCGTCCTCATCCCTTACAAGGTACCTATCGGCAAGCACCTTTATGCCTGTGTAGTTAAAAAGTAGATCTCTATCGGGATCTATGTATCTCGCTAAGGTATTAAAGTCTTCCTCTGTGTATTCCTCTAAAAGGTAGCTACCGTATATACCTTTTTCCGAATATTCCTTTACAAGCTTGTAGAAGCTATCTGGGTTGTAAGGTTTATATTTGCCGTTTATTTTGTCTTTTACCTTGTATCCTCTTTTGTGCCCTACTTCTTTGTAAAGGTCGTAAAGTAGTAACCTTGCCGCCACGTATTGCCATTGCGGTGCTTCTGGGGATATCTTTTCTGCAGCAGTTCTGATGAGTAATTGCTGGATTTCCTTTGTTGTTATTCCGTCTCTAAACTGTATTTTAGCATCCAATTCAAGCTCCATGGGATCTAAATCAATTCCTTTAAAAGCGAAGCTTATTGCTATACGGATTTTTGATATGTCAAGAGATTCCCTTCTTCCACTTCTTTTAATAACATACATTTTTAACCTCCTTCGGTTTTTAGGGTTTCTGGAGAGTCTTTTAGTTTAAATACAGGGAACACGGCATTGCAAATAAAAAAAGCACTAAGGAATAAGGGCTTAAGGTCTATATCCCTATGTATGGTCTATTTCATAAAAATGGTAGCTCCTTAGAAAACAAGGTGAGCTATAGCTTCAATGTGGTAAGTATTTGGAAAATTATCCACCATACGAAGGCTTTCAAGGGTATAGCCGCCCTTTGCAAGGACCTTTAGATCTCTGGCAAAAGTTGTGGGCTCGCAGGAAACGTATATTATGTGTTTTGGTTTGTTTTGTAAGATAAGTTGGGCTTCGCCCTCGGAAAGCCCAGACCTTGGAGGATCAAGAAAAATAAGGTCTATGACCTCTCCCGCATGCCTTTTTAAAGCAATAGAACTCTTTTCGTTTCCAAAAGTTAAATTGCTTACAGAATTCACCTTTGCGTTATATTCCGCATCCTTTATAGCCCTTCCGTTGCTATCATAGGCTAATAGAAAATCCGACTTTTTTGCTAAGAAAAGGCTAAAGAAACCTATGCCACAATGAAGCTCAAGCACCTTTTCAACCTTTTCCTCTGGCATTGCAGATTCTATGAACCTTTCCCAAAGCATATAGTTAACCTGAATGAAGGAATCCATGCTTAACCTATACGTGTAAGGACCTATTCGGAGAAAGAGAAAATCCCTTCCAAGGCTATATAACTTCCTATCCTTGTATACTCCAACCCCCACCACCGTCTTTGGAAGATAATTTTCCATGATTTTTCTAAGCTTTTCCTTTTCTATCTCTTCCTTAGAGAAAAGTCTTAGTAGAAACTCTCCTTCCGTTGGTGAATATATAACTTCTATTTCCTTTATTACCCTTAGCTTTTTTGAAAGTTCTTTTAAGGAGGGTATGAGCTCATTTATTGAGGGATGCAGGAGAAGACATTTGTCTATGTTTACTATGTTATGGCTTCTACGTTCATAAAAACCCAAAAGGCCATCATCAACCTTAAATTGGGCTTTTATTCTATATCCAAATTCTTCTGCAAATAGGGA
>CALLAD010000004.1 GCA_938002625.1 uncultured Aquificaceae bacterium | reverse complement strand
CCTTGGTAGATTTACTGGTATAACACCCTGCACCACAAAGGTAGCGGTTATAAGCACTATGGTAAGAAGGACCAAAAGAATATCTACAAAGGGTATAACGTTTATGGAGCTAAACTCCTTATCTTCCATTTTCTATCTCCCATAAGAACAGCTTTCCCTTTATCTTCCTAAGAAGGTGGTTATAAAGCACGGAGGATGGAATGGCTACCAGAAGACCCAAGGCGGTTGCCTTCAGGGCCAAGGCCAAGCCTACCATAACCTTTTTCGTGTCCACAAGGCCTTCTTGTCCTATGGTATAAAAGGTTAACATTATGCCAAGCACCGTACCCAAAAGGCCAATGTATGGAGCATTGGAAGCCACAGAAGCTATAACAAAAAGGCCTCTTGTGAGGTCTATTTCAAGTTCCTGCCTGCTCTTATAGGCTTTTAGCTCCACCCTCCTTAGGTACATATATCTTTCAAGGGCAACACCGATGGAGACAAAGCTTAAAAGTATTAGAAGGCCTATTACTCCATAATCTACCAGTGATTTTAAACTTTCCATAGTGTTAAATTTTAATAGAAAATCTTGAAAAATTAAGAGGGGCAAAAGCCCCAAAAAGGCGCACGAGGGAAAGGAGGTACAACCACCTGTTATTTATTATAACATGAAATTAACGGTAAATTCAAATTTATGATTACAACCTTATTACTACAAGGAATGTGCTAAAATATTCAAAAAAGAGAGAGGTGAAGGCATGCATTGGGATAATGTTTGCACATGGGACGGAAAGGCAAGAATACCCAAGGAAGGAAGTTTTATAAAGCTAAAGGAAGACAAAAGCTTGGAAGTTCCCAACAATCCCATAATTCCTTACATTGAGGGAGATGGTATTGGTCCAGAGATAACCCCAGCTATGATTCATGTGGTAAATACTGCAGTAGAAAAAGCTTATGGAAATAGCAGAAAAATATACTGGGTTGAACTTTTAGCTGGTGATAAGGCAGAGGAAAAAACGGGCAATCGTATGCCAGAGGAAACCCTTGAAGTTTTAAAAGAAGCCATAGTTTCCATAAAGGGACCCCTTGGCACTCCTGTGGGTAAAGGTGGAAAATCCCTAAATGCTATCCTTCGCCAATCTATGGATTTTTATTCCGCCATAAGGCCAGTTTATTGGCTTGGACAACCCGCCCCCATACCCAATCCAGAAAGGGTTAACGTGGCAGTTTTTAGAGAAAATTCTGATGATGTTTACATGAGCATAGAATACATGCCAAAGGCGGAAAATACAAAGAAGGTAAGGGAGTTTTTCCTTAAGGAAATGGGAGTGTCTGAGTATGCCTTGCCAGAAGACTGCGGCATAACAGTAAAGCCAATGAGTGAGTATAAAACTAAAAGACATGTAAGAAAGGCTTTAAGATGGGCTTTGGAAAATGGTAAAAGGGTAGTAGCTGTCGTGGGTAAAGGTAATATAATGAAGGCCACGGAAGGAGCCTTTATGAACTGGGCCTTTGAAGTTGCCAAGGAACCAGAATTTGAAGGTAGGGTTATCACCGAAGGAGAACCAAAAGAAGGTCAGGTTTTGATGGTAAGGGTGATAACAGACCAAATGCTTATGCAGCTTGTTCTAAAACCAGAAGCTTATGATGTTATAATAACCCAAAATCTTAACGGAGATTACATATCGGACCTTGCTTCTGCCCTTGTTGGTGGACCTGGATTCGTTCCAAGTGGAAACATAGGAGATGGCTACGCCCTTTTTGAAAGCACGCATGGTACGGCTTATGATATAGCTGGCAAGGGTGTAGCAAATCCCCTTTCTATCACCCTTTCTGGTGCCATGATGCTGGAGTATATAGGATGGAAGGAAGCGGCAGAGCTAATATATAGGGGAGTGAAGAAGGCAATAGAGGAAAGGCTTGGTACACCAGATATTGCCAACGGTTTTAGAAAAATGGGCATTGAAGCAAAAGAGTTGAGCACTATGGACTTTGCAAAAGCTATAGGAGAGAGGCTAAGCTAAAAACAAGTTCCTTAAACCTCTCTCCCCTCTCTTTATAATCTCTAAACATATCAAAGGATGCACAAGCTGGAGAAAAAAGGATAACATCTCCACTTTCCGAAATTTCAAAGGCTTTGCTAAGGGCAAGCTCCAAGCTTGAAAAAGTATAAACTTCACACCCAGACCATGCCTTTGCTATTTTTTCTTTAGCTTCCCCTATAAGTAAACATGCTTTAGTTTTTTCCTTTACCAGATCCCTTATACTTTCAAAGTCTCCACCCTTATCCCTTCCGCCCGCTATTAGTATAATTTTCTCCTTGTCAAAGCTTTCAAGGGCTATTTTTAAAGAATGAACAGTGGTAGACTTAGAATCGTTGTATACTTTCCTTCCCTTAAAGCTTCCAAGATACTCCAACCTATAGGGAAGTCCCTTAAAGTTATAGAGTACTTCTTGGATAATATCCAGCGGTACATCCATAAGCCTTGCTATAGCACTTGCAAAGAGGGCATTTTCATAGTTATGCCTTCCCCTTATCTTTAATTTTTCCACATCAAAAAGCTCTTCTCCTAAAAAGTAAGCCTTTTCATCCTTTATATAGCCATGGGAAGCCTCTTGAAGTAGATAAAAGCTCTTTGCTTTGTTCTGGGTTTCTCTAACTTTTTCATCCAAGGCATTCAAAAGGAGAAAATCTTCTTCTCCTTGCCTTGAAAATATATTTCTTTTACTTTCCAAATAATCTTCCAAGCTTGAATGCCAGTCAAGATGGTTTTCTGAGAAGTTGAGAAAGGCACCTATATGGGGTTTAAAGGTCTTTAATGTCTTTCCTTGAAAAGAAGATACTTCAAGCACTGCAATACAAGAAGGATTTCTTAAAACTATTTGGGAAAGGGGTATGCCAGCGTTGGCACCTTCTTCCACGTTAGCGTAGTACTCTCTAAGCATAAGATATGATAATCTTGTGGTTGTAGACTTTCCATTGGTTCCAGTAATGGCTATAGCTTTGCCCTTAAAAAACCTCCAAGCGAGCTCCAATTCTCCTATCACCTCTATACCCATGCTCTGGGCTTTTATCCACAAGGGATGCCTTGGGGGAATGCCCGGAGATAGGACAATTGTATCTACGAAAGGAAGATATTCCATAAAGCTATCGCCCCTTGCATCATCTCCAGCATAAACTTCATAGCCTTTTGCCTTTAAAAGTTCTACCGCCCATGTTCCACTTAAACCAAGGCCCCAGACTAAAACTTTCTTCATGTCCATATCTCCTTGTGAATGCCTTCTATATAAATTCTTTCCAATATTTTTCTTGCTATGGGTGCTGCTGCTCTACCCCCAGATTCTCCATGCTCTACGAGGACTCCTATAACAAATATGGGATCCCTATACGGGGCAAAGCCTAT
>CALLAD010000003.1 GCA_938002625.1 uncultured Aquificaceae bacterium | reverse complement strand
AAGCTTACGAACAAAGTAAAACTCAGTACGAGATAGCCAGAAAGGAATATGAAAGGGCAAAAAGTATTTATGAAGACGCTGTAAAAACTATAAGGGGAGAAGAGAGGGTGCTTCAAGCGGAGTTGCAAAGGCTTTTGGTAGAAAGAGAGAAGCATACTATAAGAAGCCCAATTGAGGGCTACATACTCAAAAAATTCGTGGAAGTTGGAGATTATATAAACCATCTGAGCCAAGAAAATAGGCTTTTTTCCATAGGTTCTAAGGATCTTGAAGTTTGGTTGGAAGTGGACGAAGAATATGCCAGCTTGATAAAGGAAGGTCAAAGGGTAATCCTTAAAGTGGATGCCTTTCCAAACAAAACCTTTGAGGGTAGGGTAAGGGAAATAGTAAGGGAAGTGGACAGAGTTAGGAAGCTCATTACCATAAAGGTAGATGCAGACCTTCCCATGGATATACCGTCGGGTGCCACCGCCGATGGGCAAATAGAGGTAGAGAAAAAGAAAGCCCTGTTAATACCAAAAAGTGCCTATAGAGATGGATATGTTATCCTCTACGATGGTGTAAGAAGGGTAAAAGCGCCAGTAAAGGTTGGGCAAGCTTACGGAGAATTTCTTGAAGTTATAGAGGGTTTAAAGGCTGGGGACAGAGTAATCTTACCATGAGGCATGTTTTCTTTGTGGTTATTAAGCTGTTATTTCAGAGAAAAAGGCAAACCCTTGTTTCTATAATGGGAGTATCCATTGGGGTTTCTGCTTTTATAGTGATGAGTTCCTTAATGCTTGGATTTCAAAACTACTTTATTCAGCAAGTTATAGACCTTGAGCCCCACATAAAGATAAAACCAAGGGAAGAGAAGCAAGAGGTTAAAGAATACGCCCTTTTGCTGGGAGAAAAACCAAAGGAAAAGGACAGAATACTGGGGTGGCAAGAGATAATAGAGGATTTGGAAAAGCATCCAGAAGTTCTTGGCGTAGCTCCAAGGCTTGTAAGCAGGGGTATTTTGAAGTATGGTGTAAAGGACAAACCCGTTACCCTGCTGGGTATAGACCCACAAAGGGAGCCTAAGGCTTCCGTAATTGAGAGATTTCTTGTTCATAAAAGACTACAAAAGCTTGAAACAAACAGGACTGGTGTAATACTTGGTGTACTTGTAGCAGGGAGTTTGGGAATAGAGGACTTGGGAAAAAAGTTAATACTTGTAGCTCCAAGCGGACAAACTCTTTTGGTTACGGTAGAAGACTTTTTTGAATCGGGCATAACCAACATAGACGATGCGAGGGTTTATATAAATGTAAAAACCCTTCAAGCTCTTTTGGAAAAACAAGGAGAGATTAACGAAATAGTGCTTAAAATAAGGGACGTAAACAGGGCTGAAAAGCTCTCAAAAGAGTTTAGCCAGAGGATTCCTTATGAGGTGGAAAGTTGGCAAAAGGCATATAGGAATTTTCTTAGCATTTTTAAAATTCAAAATACTATAACTTACATGATTGTTTTTTCTATTCTTATCGTCTCTGCCTTTGGAATTTTCAACATAATAATGATGACGGTGCTTGAAAAGAAAAAGGATATAGCCATTCTTATGGCAATGGGATTTACAAGAAGGGATATATTGTTAATCTTCCTACTTGAGGGATTGTTTATAGGTTTTGTTGGAGCTCTTTTGGGCTCTATTCTTGGTTTTGGTCTTCAAGAATATCTTGAGTCCGTCAGGCTTGATGTGGAAGGTTTGATAAGAACAAAGGGCTTTGTCCTTGATAGGAGCCCAATTTTTTACCTTTATGCCCTTCTATTTTCCCTTTTCTTTTCCCTTGTCTCAAGCCTTTATCCAGCTTACAAGGCAAGCAGTTTAAAACCAGTAGATATCTTTAGAAGCCAATAGGCTTTAAGTATAATAGAAGGAATGAGCTTTTTAAACATATCCTTAGCCCAGATAAACCCCACCGTAGGAGCCATAGAAAAGAATTTAAATAAAATTAAAAAAGCATGGGAAGAAGTTGATGAAAAAAGCCATTTAGTAGTTTTCCCCGAGCTTTGCCTTTGTGGATATCCCCCAGAGGATCTTCTGTTGCGCATGGATTTCATAAAAGAATGCCATAGAGCCTTAGAAGACCTGATTAAGTTTTCTGTAAAAAGGTCTTCCTTAGCAATTGTGGGAATGCCCTATTATGATGATGACCTTTACAATGCCCTTTTGGTAGTTGGTAAAGGAGAAGTTTTAGGTATTTATAAAAAAGTCTTTCTCCCCAATTATTCGGTGTTTGATGAGAAAAGATATTTTAGAGAAGGTAAGGAACCCTTATTGCTGGAAATAGGCAATCATAAGCTCGGTTTTTCCATATGTGAGGATATATGGTATCCCGATGGATGGGAAAGGCTTTACGCCTTACACGGTGCCCAAGTTCTCATAAACATAAACGCCTCTCCCTATTACCATGGGAAGTATGAGTTTAAGGAGAATTTTTTAAAAGCCCGTGCCGAGGATAATATAGCTTACGTGGTGTATGTAAACATGGTGGGAGGACAGGATGAATTGGTTTTTGATGGACGAAGCTTGGTAATAGACCCAGAGGGTAAAATCTTGGCAAGGGCAAAGGCCTTTGAGGAGGACCTTATAACCGTAAGCCTTGATATGGAAGCTATTAAAAGAAAAAGGCTTTTTGATACACGGCTAAGGAAGGAGAATGATGAAAAGGTTAAAAAAATTTCCCTTCAAGAATTGCCAAGGAGGGAAAAGGTGGAGGCAAGAATAGAAAATAATCCAAAGGATGAGGAGGAAATATACAAAGCTATAATCTTGGCCATAATGGATTATGTAAGCAAAAACTCCTTTGAAAAGGTTCTTATAGGTTTATCTGGTGGTATAGATTCTTCTTTGGTAGCTTGCCTTGCCGTTGATGCTCTTGGAAAAGATAGGGTAATGGGTATTTTCATGCCCTCCCAGTTTACGTCTCAGGAGAGCAGGGAGGATGCTTATAAGCTGGCAGAGAATCTACAAATACAAATCCTTGAATATCCCATACATGGTATTTATGAAGAATATCTAAGGCTTTTAAAGTCTACGGAGCTGACTGTTGCAGAAGAGAACCTTCAGGCACGCATAAGGGCGAATATAATCTTTTACTTTTCCAATCGTTTTGGTTGGCTTGTGCTTTCCACTTCCAACAAGAGCGAGGTTGCTGTGGGATATTCAACTATTTATGGAGATATGGCTGGGGGCTTTGCACCCATAAAGGATGTGTACAAAACCATGGTTTATAGGCTTGCCCTTTATAGAAATTCAATAAGGAAGGATATACCAGAAAGGGTTCTAACAAAACCGCCATCGGCAGAGCTAAGGCCCAACCAAAGGGATCAGGATACTTTGCCACCCTATGAAATTCTTGACCAGATCATAAAGCTCCACATGGAAGAGGGGCTTGGTTTAGAGGAAATAGCTTCTAAGGGCTTTGAAAGGGAAACGATAAAAAGGGTTTTGGGAATGATAAAGAGAGTCGAGTACAAGAGAAAACAAGCTCCAATTGGTCCAAAATTGACAAAAAGAGCCTTTGGCAAAGATTGGAGAATGCCTATTACCTTAGAAGATCCTTTATATTGCGACTAAATCTCATTTTGGGAGGTATATCATGAATTTGTCTTCAAGGGTATTGATTGTCCTATTTCCCTTCTTGCTTGTATCGTACGCCTTTGCTGGAAAGAAGGTCTTGTATTTTGATGATGCAGAAACGGTAGGGAAGGGCAAGTATCAGATGGAAAATTACCTATCCTATCTTAGGAACAAAAGAGATGCCGAAGGTAACTATATCTTTAATTTTACCTACGGACTTGGAGAAAGAACAGATGCAGCCCTAAACATTCCCATAGGCTATTTAAGAAGCCATGGCAATATTAATTTTGATATATCGGATCCCTCTTTTGAGATAAAGCATAAGTTCTACGAAAAGGAAAAGGCAAGTCTTGCAATAAAACCTTATATAAGTATCCCAGTTAAAAAAGAGAGCCCTTTTAGTGAAGGTAGAATTACTTACGGTATAACCCTTATATCTCAATGGGAAGGCGATAAATTTATCCTCTATTCTAACTCTTCTTACATGGTTCATGGAAACAGCTCTCTTAAGGATGGGGAATTTTTCCAATCCCTTTCTCTTGAATATCCAATAAGGGAAAGCTTAAGCCTTATCTCCACAGTTTACTTAAGCTTTAACGATAGAAGGGAATTTGGTGCCATAGCTGGTATGGGTTATAGCAAGGGCAATATTGAAATTGGCTTGGGAGTAGGGAAAAACTTCCATTCAAGCAATGTCTTTTCTGTGTATGGTGGCTTAACTTACAAGTTTTTCCTTCCATGAATATCAGGGCGTTCCAAAAATAGCCTATTAGTATTCATAGGCTACACCCCTGTCCCCTGCAACAGGAGCTGTGCCCTCTCGGGTCTCCCCACTTATCCCGAAG
>CALLAD010000002.1 GCA_938002625.1 uncultured Aquificaceae bacterium | reverse complement strand
TATGAGTTCTTCTCAAAGGGACACGAAGAAGGATTAGGTATGCCAGCTATGATGTTTTTTATAATTTCCGAGGTGGTAATATTCGGTACTATGTTTGCTGGCTTTTATATGGCAAGAGCTACTCATTCAGAAATATGGCATGAATGGGTTCCAAAAGGTATTAACCTTACCATACCCCTTATACTTACCCTTATTCTCTGGACTTCAAGCGCAACTATAGCATTAGCGGAAAAGTTATTTGAAAAGGGAAAGAATGCTTTATCTGCTCTGTTCGTAATTTTTACCATGTTGCTTGGTATTGCTTTTATGGTCATTCACGTAATGGAATGGGCTCATTTGTGGCACGAAGGCTTTACCCTTAGCTCTAATATGTACGGGACAGGTTTTTACATGCTAACAGGAATACACACATCCCACATATTGGTAGGTTTGCTTACCATGCTTGTGGCAGTCTTCCTTTTGTTAAGTGGTAAGACAAATCAACATAAAGGTCATACCTACATCAAGGCTATTACCTTATACTGGCACTTTGTAGACATAATGTGGCTTTTAGTTGCAAGCAGCGTTTACCTAATAGGTAGCCTGGCATGAATTTTTTACTGCTACTTCTACTTCTTTCAATTTCTATGGCAAGGGACAGCTATCAATATGGAAGATACACAAGCTCTTACGGAGAACAAGATGTGAGCATTGTCAAAGTAGAGGAGGATCTATACATAGGCAAACAAATCCCAGACGTAAGGGTAATAACTAACAAGGGAGAAATAAGCCTAAAGGAATTTATCAAAAACAAGCCTACGGCTTTGCTGTTTGCTTACTATACCTGCGACAGTGTTTGTCCTATAACTGCAGAAAACCTATATAAAACCTCTTCCAATCTCTCCAAAAACTATAGATACGTGGTGCTTTCTTTTGATGAAAGGGATAACTTAGATAAAATGAGAGCCTTCATGCTTAAAAACTTTGGGACCACGGATCTGCCAGAAAACTGGCTTGTAGGTTTGCTTTCAAAAGAGGGTATAAAAAAGCTTACACAAGCAACTGGATATAAGTTTTACTATATAGACAGGGATAAGATATTCATACATCCAAATGTAACCATCTTCCTTTCTCCAGATGGCAAGATAATGAGATACCTCTACGGTTCTTTTCTTAGAGAAAAGGACATAAGCCTTGCCTTTTTAGATACTCAGAAAGAAAAACCCTCCATAAACAACATAGTCGATCTTGCAATACTTGCTTGTTATAGGTATGACCACTCGCGCAGTAGGTACGTAATAGACCCAGTTTTTATTTTTGCAGGGCTTGGTATTTTTGGAGTTTTTGCAACCTTTTCCATTGCATATTTTTATGGAAAAAATAGAAAGGAGGTGCACCCATGAAAGAAATTCTTGCGTACCCTGCCAGCTATTGGCAGACCATGTATGAAATATGGTTGATAATATCCATAATTATTTATCTGGTAGTTTTCATACCAGGCCTCTACTTTTTAATCAAGTACCGCTATAAGAAGGGGATAAATGAAAAAGCTCAGCATGTAAAGGACAGTAAAGCCCTTGAAGTTCTATGGACGATAGTACCGGTTATAGTGGTTATTTATTTAGCAACGCAAAGCTTTGCCTTCTATAAAGTCCAAAGAACAGCTCCAGAAGGATCATTAGAGATAAAGGTTACTGGTTTTATGTGGGGCTGGGAATTTGAATATCCCAATGGCAAAAAGGTTTATTCCTTCTTCAACAGCGTAGCTAATCCAGAGACAAACGCATACCTTAAGCCAGAAGAAGTCAATGATATGTTTAAGGCATACATTCCAGCGGAAACACCAGTAAAGGTTCTTCTGACCTCAAGGGATGTAATACACTCCTTCTACGTGCATCCAGCAAAAGTTATGGAAGATGCGGTACCAGGTAGGATTACCCATATGTGGTTCCAGATTAATAAGCCCGGAGAGTACTGGGTTTTTTGTAGGGAATACTGTGGAACACAGCATTCGAGAATGGCCGCAGTATTAAAAGCGGTACCAAAAGAAGAATTTGAAAAATGGCTTAATGAAGGTATACAAGTTAGTGATTCAAATACAAGTACAAACTTTTAAAGGAGGTGCACTACCATGGCAGCAGTAAGCTACAAGCCATACTTTAGCGCAGGGCTAAAGGAATGGATATTTACAACAGACCACAAGAAAATAGGCATAATGTATGGAGTAACCAGCTTAATTTTCTTCATAATAGCTGGCCTTTCCGCCCTTGCTATAAGGCTTGAACTCTTCCAACCGGGACTGCAGTATATGTCCGAGGACTCTTACAATCAGGCTTTAACTATTCATGGAGTTTTGATGCAGTTTTGGTGGGCAGTGGGTATATGGAGTTCTTTTGGAAACTATCTCCTTCCTCTTATGATAGGAGCAAGGGATGTGGCTTTTCCGAGATTAAACGCCCTTAGTTATTGGTTTTTCTTTGCGGCAAGTGTTCTTGCTCTTTTAACCCTACTCCCAGGAAATGAAATAAGAATGTTGTGGACTGGATATCCACCCTTCTCACTAAACGAAAACGCTGGGCCAGTGGCTTTCTACGCCTTAATAGTACACCTTCTTGGTGCTTCTTCCCTTGCTGGCGCAATAAACTTAGTGGTTACCAATTTAACCATGAAAGCTCCAGGTATATCTCTCAAAAAAATGAATTTGTTCTTACACGCCTTTTTGGCTATGAACGTAATTCAAATACTTGGCGTGCCAGCTCTTGCGGGTGCGGTTACTATGCTATTAATGGATAAATATTTCCATACGGCTTTCTTTGATCCAACAAGGGGTGGAGATCCACTTCTTTACCAAAATCTTTTCTGGTTTTATTCTCACCCTGTTGTTTATGTTATGATACTTCCAGCCTTTGGTGTAATATCCGAGATAATAGCCACTTTCTCAAGAAGAGAGATATTTGGAAAAACTTCAATGATATTCGCCATATGGGGTATAGCTATATTGGGTTTTATGGTATGGGTGCACCATATGTTCACAAGTGGTATACCCGACTGGGTAAGAATAATCTTCTCCTATACAACGGTTCTTATAGGTGTTCCTACTGGTATTAAGATATTCAATTGGATATTTACCCTTTACAAAGGTTCCATAAGATTTACTACGCCCATGCTTTATATACTTAGTGCCATATTTATGTTCTTGATAGGTGGTCTTACAGGCATACCCCTTGGTCTTCCAGCTTTTGACATAGCTGTTCATGACTCTCACTTTGTGGTTGCTCACTTCCACTATGTTTTGGGCATGGCTCTTACCCTTGCGGCTTTTGGTGGGTTTCACTATTGGTATCCTAAGTATACTGGAAGAATGTACAGCGAGCTTTGGGCAAAAATCGGCCTTGTACTCATAATGATAGGTTCTAATTTATTCTACTTTTTACAGTTCATAGTAGGACTTGAAGGTATGCCAAGAAGGTATGCCGATTATCCTCCAATAGAAGTATGGATTACATTACATGAGCTTCAAACGATTGGTTCAATTATACTTGGACTTGGATTGTTCATAGCTATTCTTAACCTTATAGTTTCTACAAAACTGGGAAGAAAGGCAGAAGACAATCCATGGCAATCACCTTCTCTTGAGTGGCTTGTTCCATCACCGCCACCACCCCATAACTTTGATAAAACCCCCCACATGCCAGAAGACTGGGATCCTTATAACTACGAATGGTTAGAAAAGCAGTACAAAAAATAAAAAATCATGGGGCCCTTCGGCCCCATTTTTTAAAACCATGAAAAAGAATTTGTTTCTTTTGGCGCTTATAATTTTAGCCTTAGCTTCTTTTCTCTTAAGTACCCTTTATTTTGCCAATCCAAAATACCGAAAGGAAAAAATAGAAGAATATAAGCAAAAAATTGAAAAAAGACTTCATAGATCCAATTCTCAGTAATATCCAATAGAAAGGTAAATTTTATACCTTCTTAGGTCCACAACATCCAAGGGAAAGGCTACGTCTAATCTAATGGGTCCTATAGGAGTATTAAGGCCAGCACCAAAGCCTATATCCTTTTTAACCTTTTTTGACAGATCCTTTAAGCTATCGGCTACATTACCCACATCGCTAAAAAGGATTCCCATAAAGGGTTTTTTGACTGGAAAAGAAAATTCAAACCTACCAAATGCATAGTATATACCACCATTAGGTTGCCCTACCTCTTCAAAGGAGTATCCCCTTAGATCTTTTAACCCCCCAAGGAAAAATCTCTCAAATATGGGAGCATTTTTACTAACACCGCCACCAGCTATTTTAAAACTAAAGGCAGTTTCCTTAGGTAAGGGTATAAGGTAAAAGGTTGAAAATTCAAATTTTTTATATCTTTCGCTTCCTTCCGCAAAGCTTAAGCTTATGTTGTTATAATGAACTCTTTTAGGAAAGAATATATCATCCCTATACTCCCTTATTAAGAAAATTCCATATTTTCTTGTGTAAAAGCTTTGCCCATCTATCTTGTTTTCCGAAAAGCTTATTAAAGGTCCTATGGAAGTGTAGGTAGTTATTCTATAACCAAGTTGAAGGTTAAAGCTTTTTGAGTCTAAATCATAGCTCCTGTGCTCTTCATGGCTTTTAAAAAGGTTAAACTTCAGCCAATTTTTCCTTGAGAATAAAAAATCATCGTGAAGGGTAAAATTGTAAAGCTCCCTTTTGCTCGTTCTCTTATAACCAAAGCCAGAAGATAGTCCTATACCAAACAAATTCTTTAATCCAATAAAGCTTTCAAGTAATATACCTTCCTCCGTGTTATAACCCAGAGAAAGGTCTAAAATGCCACGCTTATCCTCGGATACTTGTATAAGTCTATGGACAAGCTTTTTTTCTTTGTCTATAAAGGTTTCTATGTTTACTCCAGAAAATATACCACTGTTTAACATGCTATATAAGGTTTTGTCGTTAAGGTCCTCGGAATAATTCTCAGCTTTTTCCGTCATATAAGAAAGCTCTCTTAAGGATGTTTTGTTATAGCCGTAGTATATGGTTTTTCCAAGCTTATAAACTTGTCTCTCCTTTACATGATAAACATATGCGTAATAAAGGCTATTCTCATCCTCCTCTATTTTAACATCCACTTCAAAATCAGCCTCCATAAGGCCCTTCTTAAGAAAGTATCTTTGAAGATCCAAGTTAATTGCCTCTATTAGGCTTGTGTTAAATATAGCTGGGAGCTTTTCCGCATGTCTTAAAAAAATTCTCTTTACATCCCTATTGTCCCCCTCATAAACAAAGCTTTTAAGTATTTGTTTTTTACCCTTATCTATTTTTACATAAACTTTAACTTCCTTATTTTCCTTTAAAACTTCTTCACTTACGCTACCTTGTGCTAAGGTATATCCTTCTTTATACAGTTTATCAAGCTCTGCTTCAAGAAATTTTTCTATTTTATCCCTATCGTAGTATTCATCCTTGAATACATCTCCCAAAATTTTATACCTCTCCCCTTCTTCTATCCTAAAAATCACCGTTTCACCCTTTCTTTCATAGCCTACTTTTACATCAAAAAAGCCCTTCCTATAATAGGCTTTAAGCACCTTTTCCTTAGCCTCTTCAAGAGAAAAAGGGTCAAGCCCCTTCTCTTCAAGCTCTGTTATTCTCCTAAGCTCCTCTCCACTAAAAAATTTATTACCTTCCCAAGTAATAAAATACCGTTTGCCTTCTATTATCTGGAATACAGTTCTGGCAACATATCCCCTACCCATTAAAGCTTTTAGGGTACCGATGGGATGACTAAATAGGTTTGATAAACCTTCTGCCAAGGAGCCCAAAAATCTGAGGGGTTTTCCCTTTAACTCTCCATCCCTTGGGAAGAGTACCCTATAAAAGGGTTTTTTAAGCTTTATTTTCTCTACCCCCTCATAATACACAAAACTATCCCAAAAACCTTCCTTTATGTAAAAATCCTGTATAGAGAAAACACCCTCTCTAAAAAGATTTTCTTTAAAGATTCTTCCCCTCACTAACCCTATTTTAGAATCCAAAAGGGAAGGATCATAACTTGAGCCCCTGTAAAACCCCCTTTCTGTGAAGTATATGGGACCTTCATCCACTCCTATATAAAGATCAATATAACCCTCTTCGTCTTTTGTTATTACAACTCCGATTGTCGCATCCAAAAAACCCTTTTCCATGTAAAGAGTTTTTATTCTTTCTTCTATTTCCACTTCATTAAATTCTTGTCCATGTATGGGTATACCTTCATAAAGCCCAAGGTAAGAAAGGATTTCATCCCTTGAAACTGCAATATTCCCCTTAAGGTTTATCTTTCTTACTATGGGATATCTCTCTATGTAAATGACAACTCTGTTTTCTTCTTCCATTAGATAAACTTCCTTTACATCCTCTATACTTTTGATTATCTCTACTATCTCTTTGTAATTTTCAAGGTTTATAACATCCTCCAGATTGTTTTTTCTTAGTGGGAAGTTGGAAAGTATAAGTACATTTGCCATTGTGATGGCAGGGAAGAGTAAAAAAAAGACAAAATGCATGCTATAATTTTAAACAATGAATGTAAAGGAAAAAATCTCTTATTTGCCCTCTGCTATGGCATATCAGGAGCTTTTGAAAAGGGATATAAAATCTGCCGCTTTTAAAATAACCGGTTTTATCTTGGATGACATGCAAAAATGGGAAAGATTGATAAAATAAGCCCTTTTTTGGTTATGGATATACTAAAAGAAGCGAGCCAAATGGAAGATGTAATCCATATGGAAATAGGAGAGCCAGACCTTAACCCACCCCCAAAAGTGCTTGAAGCAGCAGAAAGGGCTTTAAAGGATAAAAAGTTTTTTTACACACCAAGCCTTGGCCTTTGGGAACTAAGGGAAAAAATAGCTGAACATTACTATAACTACTATGGAGTGGAAATAGACCCATCAAGCGTAGTTATAACCACGGGCACATCTTCCGCCTTTTTGGTAGTCTATGCATTGCTCTTGAATGCAGGTGATAAAATACTTCTTCCAGACCCCTCATATCCTTGTTATAAAAACTTTGCCCACATACTGGATATAGAACCCTTAATGGTAGACGTAGATCCAACTACTAAGTATCAAATAACCGTAGACCACCTTAGGGAGTTAAGGGATTACAAAGCTATTCACATATCCTCACCCTCTAATCCTACAGGAAGCCTTTATCATGAAGAAAATTTAAAAAGTATTGCTCAATTTTGCGAGGATAATGGCTTATATCTGATTTCTGACGAAATATACCATATGCTCGTTTATGACAAAAGGGAGAAAACAGCCCTTGAATTCAGCAAAAAGGCTATAGTTATAAATGGTTTCTCCAAAGCCTTTTGTATGCCTGGCTTTAGACTTGGTTGGATCATACTACCCGATAAAGATTTGGTAAGAAAGGCAGAAATGGTTTTACAAAATCTTTACATATCGGCTCCTACACTAAGCCAATATGCCGCCATTGAGGCTTTTGATTATGAATACCTTAACAAGGTTAGGGAAGTATACAAAAGGAGAAGAGATTTACTAATAAAAGAATTGGATGGTGTTGGGAGAATTGAGGTTTATCCAGATGGTGCTTTTTATATATGGATGGATGTAAGCCAGTATACTTCAAATAGTTGTGACCTCTGTATAAAGCTCTTAAAAGAAGCAAGGGTAGCGGTTACTCCTGGGGTGGATTTTGGCAAAAATAACACGCAGAAGTATATAAGAATATCCTTTGCTAAGGATGGTGGCGCCCTTTTAGAGGGCGCCAG
>CALLAD010000001.1 GCA_938002625.1 uncultured Aquificaceae bacterium | reverse complement strand
TATTTAACGGCGGATACCATAAGAAAATTTCTCGGATTATCTTGGGAAGATATAGGGTATCGCTTAGTCTATGACCTTGCCCATAATATAGGGAAAATAGAAGAACATAAAGTAGATGGAAAAAAGAAAAAACTATTAGTTCATAGAAAAGGTGCCACAAGAGCCTTCCCTCCCTTCAATCCAGACGTTCCACCAGCATACAAAGATATAGGTCAACCAGTTCTTATACCTGGAGATGTGGGTAGATATTCCTTTTTATTGGTTGGACAAGAAAAAAGCATGGAAATGAGTTTTGGAAGTGCTTGCCATGGGGCTGGTAGGCTTATGTCAAGAACAAAGGCCAAAGAGTATGTTAAAAAGGAGGGGCTTGAAAAGGTGCTTGGAGATCTTGTAGTTGTTGCGAGGGGAAAGGGTACAGTGGCGGAGGAAATTCCACAGGCATACAAGGATGTTTCGGAGGTGGCTTTTGTGGTGCATTCTCTTGGTATAGCAAAACTTGTGGCAAGATTTAAACCCTTGGGCACTTTAAAAGGATAAGTGATATAATAAAACATTCTGGAGGATATGATGGGTGAGTTTGAAAAGCTTTTTGAGAAAAGCTTAAAGGAAATAAGAAAGGGGGAGGTGATAAAGGCTAAGGTTATACAAATAGATGACAGGAATGTATACGTAGACATAGGCTACAAAGTGGAGGGAATAATTTCAAGGGAAGAATTACCAGAAGTCAAGGTGGGCGATGAAATAAAAGCTGTAGTGGTAAGGTTTAACAGATCTGGATCTCCTATTCTTTCTTATAGAAAGTACTTAGAAGGTAGGCTTGCAAGCTTTTTAAAGTCATGCTACGAGAAAGGCAAATTCATAACGGGTACTGTGGTTGGTAAAAAAGAAGATGCCTATATAGTAGATATAAGCGGGCTAAAGGCTACTTTACCCTTCAAGGAAGCTGCTGGAAGTTTAAGGGAAGGTAAAAAAATAGTGGCAAAGATAATAGAGCTGAAAAAGAATAAGGATTTAGAAGTCGTACTATCTCAAAAGGATTATATAAAGGCTCAAGAGGAAAAGAAAAAGGCAAGGATTCTTAACAAGTTAAAGGTAGGGGATATAGTAGAAGGGCGAGTGATAAAGATAGATACCAACAAGGGTGTAACCCTTTTAGTAGGTGGAGTGCTTAGGGCTTTCTTACCCTTAGAAGAGCTAAGCTGGGGAAGGGACAAAAACCCTTATAACTATACGGAAATTGGAGAAAGGCTTAGAGTAAAGGTAAAGAGAATACCCAAGGATGGTCAATTTATATTTGTAAGCTTGAGGGAAACAAAGGAAAATCCATGGATAAAGGCATCGGAAACTATTAAAAAGGGTCAGGTGGTAAGCGGTAAGGTAGTTGATGTAAGGGAAAATGGCTTAATAGTGGAAGTTATGGAAGGTGTAGAAGGATATGTGCCAAAGGATGAAATATCTTACAAAAATATTACTTACCACAAGGGGGATAAGGTATCGGCACAAGTTCTTGATTTTGAACCAAGCAGGCGCAAGTTGGTATTAAGTATAAAGAGAACGGAGCCAAAACCTTGGGAAGAGTTCCTTAAAGAGCATCCAGTAGAAAGTAGAGTAGTTGGCATAGTTGAAAAAATAGAGGGGGCAAGGGCAATAGTAAAACTACAAGAAAACGTATACGGTGTAATCCACCGAGCAGACCTTGATTGGGTTAAGCCTGGTAGGGTTGAAGATGTACTGAAGGTGGGAGAAAGCGTAGAATTTGCCGTTTTGGGCCTTGAGGGTAGGTTTATAAAGCTTGGCATAAAACAACTTAAGGAAAATCCATGGGATAAGGTCCTTAAAAACTACAAGGTTGGTGACAAAATAAAGCTAAGGGTAAAAGGTATACGCCCCTTTGGTGCCTTTCTTGAATTTCCAGAGGGAGTAGATGGGCTATTGCCTATATCGGAAATACCCAAGAACATAAAGCTTCAAGAAGGTCAAGAGGTGGAGGTAAAGATAATAGAGCTCTCTCCCGAGAAGATAACCCTTAGCATGAAGGAAGAGGAAAAGAAAGAAGAAATAATAACAACGGAATCTTCCCATAAGGGCTTTACCCTTGGAGATATAATGAAAAAGAAGCTTAAGCTATGAAGAAGAAAGTTCTTGCTCAGAAAATTTTTGAAAAATCAAAGCCTAAGTTTTCAAAAAAGAAGGTGTATCATATGGTCAATTTCTTAATAGAGGAAATGAGTAAGGGTATAAACTCAGAAGAGGGTCTTAAAATCTATGGTTTTGGCAATTTCAAAAAGAAGGGAAAACGCATTTCTTTCAGGCCAAGTAAGAAAATCTTAAATAAGTTGAATTCCAAGAATAAAATTTCTAAAATTTAAAATTAACGGGGTGTGGCGCAGGCGGCAGCGCGCTGGCATGGGGGGCCAGAGGTCACGGGTTCAAGTCCCGTCACCCCGATATTAAAATGTGGGTAAAACCATGGTGGTAATTGCAGAGCCTGTTGAGCAAGATTTAGAGGCTTTAGTTTTAAGAGTCTTCTTAAAATCCATTGATGTGCTTGGTGGTCTTTCTAAGTTGGCGGATTACAAAACTCTTACATGGCTTCCCTCTTTGGCAAGGGCTGCATACTGCGTGGTGCTGAGGGAGGAGTACCTAAAAAGCGAAGAAGAAATAGCCCAAAGGGTAGGGCTTACTATCCAAACGGTAAGGAACATACTAAGAGCAGATACAAGCAAAGTAATGGAAAAGCTAAAAAGTATAGAAGAGCTCATTGAAGAGGAAAAAAAGGATCTAAAGGTGCATACGGCAGGCGGTGTAGCAAAGTTGGCCTATAAGCTTGTAAAAGAAGGGCAAGAGGAGGCAAAAGTTTTCCTTCAATACTGCGAAAGGATAGCCTACGCGTTGGACATACCATGGGCATATATGATACTTAAAAAGCTAAAAGGTACGGACTTTCCTATAAACTCTCCAAGTGATATACTTGATAGGTTTGAAAACATTTACATAAAGGGTAGAACAGCAAAAGAAGTTCTTACGGAGTTGGAATACCCTATCAGAAACCCTGCAGAGCTATTGCATAAGATTAAGGAAAACCTCAAGATGCATGGTCTTGAGTAGGTTCTCCTTTTAGAATTCTCTTTTCATAAATAAGGGCAAGGGTAAAGAGGGTAGTGAATATAAGTGGGCCAAGGAATATGCCCACGAAGCCAAAGGTAAGTAAACCGCCCACTATAGAAAAGAAGAGAACTATGTAGGGTATTTTTATACCCATTTTCATTACGAGAGGTCTAATAAAATTATCTATGGTTGAAATAACAAACATACCATAAAGGGACATAAAAACTCCACTGTAAAGCCCCTTTGTTAGGAAAACATATATGGCCACAGGAAACCATATAAATCCTGCACCAAAGGGAGGTACAAAAGAGCTTATAAAGGTAGCCATCGCAAGAAGTATGGCATAATCTAATCCAACAATTTTATAACCAATAAAACCAACGCAGGCTTGGGCTATGGCCACACCTATGGAGCCATAAACGGTAGCAATGATTGTTTTATATATGGTCATTAGAACTTGCTCTATATCCTCTTTATGCATAGGCAAAAATCTTTCCATAAAGCCTATAAACTTTTTGCCATCCCTGAGAATAAAGAAAAGGGTAATGAGAAAAACAAAGGTCTTAAATAAAAAAGAACCTACTACGGGTACTAAAGAAGCCATAAAGTTTAATCCCCTTTGTGCCAAATCTCTAAAGCTTGTAATCAGAAGGTTTTTAAATTCCTCCGACTCTATATAAGCCAAAATTCTATTTAGCTCTTCTTCTGTAAAAAATTTTCTCACCAATTGATGGCTTTTAATTTGGTCTATAAGCTCTAAATAAGCATGGTTCTGGGTAAAGGTTAATACAAATTGAAAAAGCTCTATACTTTGTCTTATTGCCAAAGATAGTACAAGGCTAAAGGGAATGACTACCAACATAAGGGTTAAAAGGGTAAGGATAAGCGCAGAAAAGGTATTATTAAGCTTGCGAGAAAGCTTTATATGGATTGGGTATAAAACCAAGGCGAATATGATAGCCCATAGAATAGGTTTTAGAAAGGGAATTAACATGGAAAAAGCCAATGCAACAAAGAAAAGGATTAAGGCAAGAAAAAAGTAAAGAAATATTTTTTCCCTCACGGATATAAATTATAAGCTATGGAAAATTGTCCCAAATGTGGTGGATTTCTTGAAATCATAGAATGTTGTGGGGGTGGTATATATAGGTGTGATTCCTGTGGAGAGTACTATTTTTACGGAGAGCTTATAAGTTTTCAAAAGGGCTTTGAGGAGGTCTTTTCAGAAGCTCAAGAGCAACCGCATGGGGTGAGTAACCCTCCACCAGAATCTTATAAACAGCAAGACTGATAGGAGCGTGTATGTTTTTATCCTTGCACAACTCATACAGTGCTTTAACCGTATAAAAGCCTTCCACCGTTTGATTTAGCCTCTTTAATGCCTCTTCCACCGAAAGCCCCTGTCCAATAAGGTATCCAAAGGTTCTGTTCCTTGATTGGGAGGATGTGGCGGTAAGTATAAGATCCCCCATACCAGCAAGGCCGTAACAGGTTTCCCTTTTTGCCCCAAGAGCCAAGCCTATTCTTACCATTTCTGCCAATCCCCTTGTTATAAGGGATGCTCTTGCATTCTCT